>JAGIAU010000030.1 GCA_017744755.1 Microbacteriaceae bacterium | reverse complement strand
GTGCCAGCGAGAACGCCGCGCGGATCACGAGCGGCGCGACCCCCTTCGAGGAGCAGGCGTTCCGCGCCGACTTCCGCCCGATGCTCGGCGTCGCGATGATGGAGTCGACGAACCGCGGCCTCTCCGTCGTCGAGGCGGAGCACATCCTCCTCGCGATCCTCTTCAACCGGACGAGCCGCGTCACGGCGACCCTCGGCGAGCTGGGCCTGACCTACGAGTCGTTCACCGAGGCGCTGCGGAACGAGCGCGCGCAGACCCTCGCCGCGGTCGGCGTCCTGGTGCCCGCCGTCGAGCGGCTCCGCGCCGCGCCGCGGCAGCGGATCGGCGGTCCGCGGTTCACCGCGGGCGCGAAGGAGACCTGGGAGCGCGCCGTGCGGCGGGCACGGGCGCGGCGCGGCCGTGCGCAGCGCGTCACCGAGACCGACTTCGCGCTCGGCATCCTCGCCGCCGAGCTCGGCACCGTGCCCCGCGCCCTCGCGATGGCGGGCTTCGACCGGGCGGCGCTCGTGGCGGCGCTCGAGGGGCCGCCGGCCGAGTAGCCGGGCGCGCGTTCAGGACGTTCTGCCGACGCCCCGGGCGGGCGCCGACGGGATCCGGCGTACCGGAAACGTGCTCGATTCATTGCAGTACTCAATCAGATCAACTACTATCTCAGACGAAGAATCCACCACAGAAAGGCGGACCCATGTCCGACACGAAGTCCGAATGGGCGATCGAGGCCGACGGCCTCGTGAAGACCTTCGGCAGCAACCGCGCCGTCGACGGCGTCGATCTGCGCGTCAAGCCGGGCACCGTGTACGGCGTCCTCGGCCCCAACGGCGCGGGCAAGACGACGACGATCTCCATGCTCGCGACGCTCCTGCGGCCCGACGGGGGCAGCGCCCGCATCTTCGGCCACGACGTCGTCCACGAGCAGCACGTCATCCGCCAGCTCATCGGCGTCACCGGCCAGTACGCGAGCGTCGACGAGAAGATCTCCGGCATCGAGAACCTCATCGTCTTCGGCCGCCTCCTCGGCCTCTCGCACAAGGCGGCCAAGCGGAAGGGCGAGGAGCTGCTCGAGGCCTTCGACCTCGCCGACGCCGCGAAGCGTCCCGTCGACAAGTACTCCGGCGGCATGCGACGCCGCCTCGACCTCGCGTCGAGCCTCATCGCGCAGCCGCCGCTCATCTTCCTCGACGAGCCGACGACGGGCCTCGACCCGCGGACCCGCGGCCAGATGTGGGACGTCATCCGCGGGCTCGTGACGAGCGGCTCGACCGTGCTCCTCACGACGCAGTACCTCGACGAGGCCGATCAGCTCGCGAGCCGCATCGCCGTCATCGACCGCGGCCACGTCGTCGCCGAGGGCACCGCGGACGACCTCAAGGGCCTCGTCGGCACCGCCTCGCTGCTGCTCCGCCTCGCCGACCCGGAGCAGACGGAGGCCGCCGTCACGAGCATCCATCAGGTCCTCGGCAGCACCGCGACCGTCACGCCGGAGGCCGCGCGCCTCACCGCGCCGATGTCCGACCCGGAGCGGGTCACCGACCTGCTCATCCGCCTGCGCGAGCAGGGCATCCGCCTCACCGAGATGAGCGTGCAGAAGCCGACGCTCGACGAGGTGTTCCTCACCATCACGGGGCACGGCGCGTCGACCGACGACGCCGAGGCCTCGGACGACGCGAAGGAGAAGGTCTCCGCATGACCGCCATCCCGCTCCCCGCCAAGCTCCAGTCCACGGAGCTCCGCACGCACGTCTCCGTCCGGGAGACCGTCTCGCAGTCGCTCACGATGGCGTTCCGCGCCCTGCTGCGGCTGCGCCGCACGCCCGAGCAGTGGTTCGACGTCGTGCTGCAGCCCATCATCTTCACGCCGATGTTCGCCTTCATCTTCGGCGGCGCGATCGCCGGCGGCGTCGAGGCGTACCTCCCGATGCTCATCCCCGGCATCCTCGTGCAGACCGTCGTGACGACCTCGATCGTCACCGGCACGACGCTGCGCGAGGACATGGAGAAGGGCGTGTTCGACCGGTTCCGCACCATGCCGATCGCCCGCATCGCGCCGCTCGCCGGCGCGCTGCTCACCGACTCGATCCGCTACGCGATCGCGACGGCGCTCACGTTCCTCATGGGCTGGATCGTCGGCTGGCGCCCGGAGGGCGGCTGGGCGCTGCTGCTCGCGGCGCTGCTCGTCATCTTCACCGCCTGGGCGCTGTCGTGGGTGTGGGCGCTCCTCGGCGTGCTCGCGCGCACGGCCGGCGCCGTCCAGGGGATCGGGCTCATGATCCTCTTCCCGCTGACGTTCCTCTCGAACGCCTACGTCCCGATCGACACGCTGCCCGAGTGGCTCGGCGTCTTCGCCGAGTGGAACCCGATCTCCCACCTCGTCACGGCGACGCGCGAGCTCGCGAACGCCGGCACCGTCGGCACCGAGTTCTGGGTGACGCTCGCGGGCGCCGCCGTGATCGTCGCGGTGTTCGCGCCGCTCACGGTCCGCGCGTACATGCGGAAGGCGTAGCGAGAACGTTCTCCCGGGGGCCCGGCCCGCGCGTCGCCTACGACGCCGCGAGCCGGGCCTTCTGCTCGTCCACGTCGAAGTCCGCCGGCGGCCACTGCGGGTCGAGCTCGCGGAGCGCGTCGAGCAGGATCCGGTGCACGCCCCACCGCGCGAACCACTTCTTGTCCGCCGGCACGACGAACCACGGCGCCTCCGGGGTCGACGTCCGCTCGAGCGCGAGCTGGTACGCCGCCTGGTACTCGTCCCACAGCTCGCGCTCGTCGATGTCGCCGGGGTTGAACTTCCAGTGCTTGTCGGGCCGGTCGAGCCGCTCCTGCAGCCGCGCCTTCTGCTCGTCGCGGGAGAGGTGCAGCATGACCTTCCGCACGAGCGTGCCGCCCGCCGCGAGCCCCGCCTCGAACTCGCGGATCGCCTCGTAGCGCCGCTCGATCTCCGCGGGGCTCGCGAGCGCGCGCACCCGGCCGATGAGCACGTCCTCGTAGTGCGAGCGGTCGAAGACGCCGATGAGACCGGGGTCCGGCAGGGCGCGCTCGATCCGCCACAGGAAGTCGTGCGCGCGCTCCTCCTCCGTCGGCGCCTTGAACGCCGTGATCCGCACGCCCTGCGGGTCGGCGAGGCCGACGACGTGCCGGAGGATGCCGCCCTTGCCGGCGGTGTCCATGCCCTGCAGCACGAGCAGGACGGCGCGCGTCCCGCCCGCTCGCGACTCGGCGAAGAGCCGCTCCTGGAGGTCGGAGAACGCCTCGGCGGAGTCCGCCATCTCCCGCTCCGCGTCGCTCTTGTCGATCCCGGGCGTGCCGCCCGGGTCGACCTCGCTCAGCCGGAAGCCTGCCTCGACCCGCGCCGGTGCGTTCATCCGATCACGCTATCCCCCGGGCGCGGCCCTCCGCGAGTGTGCAGTTCGCGCCCCTCGCGGCGCGCGCCTGGGGCACCAAGTGCACACTCGCCGCGGAGTTCCCGTGGCCCCGATCCACGAGCGTGCACTCGGCGCCCCGCCGGCCCGGCGCGCTGGGCGCCATGTGCACACTCGCGGGCAGGTCGGGGAGGGAGCGGGGGAGAGAACGCGCTCAGCGGGGCAGGGGGACCTCGACGACGGTCGGGCCGGTGCAGGAGCCGAGCGCCGGGTCCAGCTCGCCGCGGGTCTCGACGCGGCGGTGCTCCCAGCCGTAGGCGCGGGCGAGACCCTCGATCGACGCGGTCTGCGGCGTGAGCATGACGCGGTCGAAGTCCGGGCCGGCGAGCGACGCGACCTCGAGGTCGTCGAAGATGGTGCCGCCGCCGTCGTTCCCGACGACGACCATGACGCGGGGGCGCGCCTCGCCCACGCCGAAGGCGAGTCCGCCGACGTCGTGCAGGAACGCGAGGTCCCCCGTCAGCAGCCGCGTCGTCCCCGCCCGACCGCCGGAGCGGCCGGCAGGAGTCGACGGGTCCCCGTACTGGCTCCCGAGCGCCACCCCGACCGCCGTCGACACGAGTCCGTCGATCCCCGCGAGCCCGCGGTTCGCGTGCACCGGGATCGCCTTCCCGACCGCGTGCCGGTCGAGCACCCGCACGAGCCGCGACGACGCGACGACGAGCCGGTCCTGCGGCCAGCTCGCGCGCCACACCGCCTCGACGAGCGCGCGGCGGGTCACCGGCTGCCGCACGGCGCCGAGCTCGTGGCGCGCCTTCTCCCGCGCGCCCGCGAACACCTCCGGCGCCACGTCCTCCGTGTCGTCGAGCCATCGACGCGAGGCGGCGACCCACGGCCCGACCCAGGCGCGTTCCGCGGCTCGGTCGGGGTCGCCGTCCACGACGACCGCGTCGGCGAACGCGCCCGCGCTGCGGCCGGGATTCCAGTCGTCGGCGCCCGGGGAGCGCACCACGATCGTCTCGGCCCCGCCGCGCTCCACGAGCCACGGCACCTCACGGGACAGCGTGGGCCGGCCGAACACGACGATGCGCTCGACGGCGCCGAGGAAGCCCTCGTCGCGGATGACCTCGCGGTAGGGCACGACGAGGTTCGGCCCGAAGTGCGCGCCGCTCACGACCTCCGCGAAGAGCACGGCGCCGAGCTCCCGCGCGACCTCCTCGGCTCGCGGGCCCGCGCCGGCGCCGGCGATGACGACGGTCCGCGGGCCGGGGGTGAGCCGGAGGCCCTTCGACTCGCTCCGCTCGCTCAGGGACCCACTGGATCCCTGAGCGAGGTCCGCAGGGCCGAGTCGAAGGGCGCCGACCGGCGGCTCCCACGGCCCGGCCAGGGGCTCCGTGAACGCGACGTTGAGGTGCACGGGGCCGAGCGCGCGCATCGCGAAGGCTGCGACCTCCTCCGCGATCCCGGCGGCCGCCTCCGCCTCCCCCGGCTCACCCGTCGGCGCGCCGACGTCCCAGGTCCGCCGCGCGGCCTCGCCGAACATGCCGGCATGCGTCGTCGTCTGGTTCGCGCCGACGCCGCGCAACTCCTCGGGCCGGTCGGCCGACAGGACGATGAGCGGGACACCCGCGTGATGCGCCTCGAGGACGGCCGGGTGCAGGTTCGCGACGGCGGTGCCGCTCGTCGTGATGACGATCGCAGGCGCGCCCGACTCGCGGGCGAGGCCGAGGGCGAGGAACGCCGCCGAGCGCTCGTCGATCCGGACGCGCAGGCGGATCGCGCCGACCCGGTCGAGCCCGGCGGCGGCGAGGGCGAGCGCCTGCGAGCGCGAGCCCGGCGCGACGACGACGTCGCGGACGCCGGCGCGCGCGAACGCGCTCAGCAGCGCCGCGGCGAACTCGGTCGACGGCGCCGCCGCGGGGCTCACTGCTCGGGCTTCTCTGGCTTCGGCTGCTTCGGCTCGTCGTCGAGGTCGCGGAGCTGGCGCTCCAGATCGCGGATGCGCTCCTCCTGCTCGCGGTTCCGGCGGCGCTGCTCGATGTTGTCGATGAACGAGGGGTCGTCCTCGGGACCGACCACCGGGCGCGCCCGTTGCGGCGGGCCGAAGGAGCCGCCCGATCCGCCGGAGCGGACGCGCCGCTCGCGACCGATCGTCCACCAGAGGATCGCGCCGAGGACCGAGGTGAAGATCGCCAGCAGCACCCACGCCCACTTCGGGAGGTGCTTGACCCGGTCCTGCGCGATCATGACGATGTCGACGATCGTGAACACCGCGACCGCCGTCAGCACGAGCGGGATGACCAGCCGGATCATGCCGACGAGTCTAGGCGGCACGGCTGGGGCCCAGCATGGGACCACTACGCTGGCCCGGTGCGCGCCTGGGTCGTCTACTCGCTGCTCCGGATCGGGCTGTTCGCGGGAGCGTTCGCGCTGCTGTACTGGCTGCTCCCGCAGAACCTCTGGTGGCTCGCCGCCATCTGCGCCGCGCTCGTCGCGCTGAGCCTCTCGTACATCTTCCTCGGCCGGCTGCGCGAGCGCGTGACCGCCGACCTCGCGGAGCGGGCCGCCGCCCGGAAGGCCGGCATGTCCGAGGACCCCGACGCCGACGCCGAGGACCGCGAGCTCTCCTAGAACGCGATCGCCCAGCCGAGCAGCAGGGCGTAGCCGAGCGCCGCGAGCGCGGTGAGCTTGAGCACGGTCACGAGCTCCTTCGGCGTGCGCGCCGTCAGGGCGATGATCGCGGCCGGCGCCGTGACGAGCAGCGTGAAGAACGCGTACCAGGCGTGATCGGCGTAGAACGCGCCGAACATGCCGGCGACGGCATACGGCACCGCGAGCAGCACGACGTACACGATCCGCGAGGCGCGGTCGCCGATGAGGACGGAGAGCGTCCGCTTGCCGACCCGGGCGTCGTTCACGAGATCCCGCGTGTTCGCGACGAGGATCGTCGCGGTGGCGAACGCGCCCGCGGCGACCGCGACGAACCAGCCGTCGCCCGTCACCTGCCCGGCGAGCGCGAACTGCGTCCCGAGCGTCGCGACGAGTCCGAAGAACACGAAGACGGCGACCTCGCCGAGCGCGTAGTAGCCGTACGGCCGTCTGCCGCCCGTGTAGAACCACGCCGCGACGATGCACGCGGCGCCGACCGCGATGAACCACCAGTGGCCCGTCCGCCACGTGATGACGAGCCCCGCGGCGGCCGCGATGGCGAAGAACACGAGCGCGACGGCGAGCACGGTCCGCGGCTTCGCGGCGCCGGACGCGGTCAGCCGGCGCGGGCCGGAGCGGACGGCGTCGGTGCCGCGGATGCCGTCGGAGTAGTCGTTCGCGAAGTTGACGCCGATCTGCAGCGCGACGGCGACGAGGAGACACGCCGCGGCCCGCCACCAGTGCCAGCCGGGCCCGTCGACGTCGGCGTCGTGCAGCACGTACGCGACCGCCGTGCCGAGCACGACCGGGGCGACGCTGAGCGGCAGCGTCGGGATGCGCGCGGCACGGATCCAGTCGCCGGGCCCGGCCTTGCGCACCGGAGCGGGCGCGCCCTTCCGCTTCCCGCCGGGGCGTCCCGAGGTCCTCTTCGTCGCAGACTTGCTGGCCACGAGCCACGATCCTAGCGAGCGGGCGCCTATGAACCGGCTGTGCCTGCCCTCTCGCGACGGCTCAGAAGAGGGCTCGGATCGCCGCCCGGTCCGGCTTCCCCGAGGCGAGCAGCGGCATGCGCTCCACGCGGCGGAAGGCGACCGGCCGGGCCGCCGGGCCGAGATTCGCCTCGACGTGCTCGCGCAGCGCGTCCAGATCCGCGGCGCCCGTGGCGACGACGGCGGGCGCCTGGCCCCAGCCCTGCCGCTCCACGGCGACGGCGACGGCGTCGACCAGCCCGAAGGACCGCGCCGCGAACTCGACCTCCGTGAGGGACACCTTCAGGCCGCCGCTCACGATCACGTCGTCGAGACGGCCGAGGACGAACAGGCGCCCGCTGCGCTCCTCGCCGAAGTCCCGGGTGCGGTGCCAGCGGACGCCGTCGATCACCGGGAACGCCTCGGCGGTGCGTTCCGCGTCCCCCTCGTAGCCGTCCGCGAGCGTCGGCCCGCCGAGGTGCACGACGCCGTCGATCAGCCGGTACGCGGCGTCGCCGATCGGCCGGCCGTCCCAGATCACGCCGCCGCACGTCTCGCTCGCGCCGTAGGTGATCGTGACCGGGAGGCCCTCCTGACGGGCGCGGCGCAGCAGCGCCGGATCCGGCGCCTGACCGCCGAGCAGGATGCGGGAGAACGTCCGGAGCGCATCGAGCCCCGGCACCGAGTCCAGCAGCCGTTGCAGCTGGATCGGGACGAGGCTCGTGTACAGCGGAACCCCGGGGTCGCGGCCGAGCACGACGGCGGCGAAGCCCATCGCCGAGAACGACGGCCCCCCGACCGCGCGGACGACCTCGGTGCCCATGTGGGCGGCGCGCGCGAGGACGTTCATCCCCGCGACGTAGTCCGTCGGCAGGGTCAGCACCCAGTCGCCCGGGGCGCCGAGCGCCTCGGTCGCCGCGGCGGCGCTCGCGCGGAACGCCGCCCCCGACAGCACGACCCGCTTCGGCGAGCCGGTCGACCCGGAGGTCTCGACGACGGCGCCCTCCTCCAGCAACCGGCTCCCTGAGCGAGCCGCAGGCGAGTCGAACTGGCTCCCTGAGCGAGCCGCAGGCGAGTCGAAGGGCGCCATCACGCCCTGCTCAGAAGTGCCACGGATACGCCGACCAGTCCGGCTCGCGCTTCTCCAGGAAGGCGTCGCGCCCCTCGGCCGCCTCCTCCGTCGCGTAGGCGAGCCGGGTGGTCTCCCCCGCGAAGACCTGCTGGCCGACGAGCCCGTCGTCGACGGCGTTCATCGCGAACTTGAGCATCCGGATCGCCGTCGGCGACTGCCGGAGGATCTGCCTCGCCATCTCCACCGCGGTCGACTCGAGCTCCGCGTGCGGGACGACGCGGTTGACCGCGCCCATCTGCCAGGCGCGTTCCGCGTCGTATTCCTCCGCGAGCATGAACACCTCGCGCGCGAGCTTCTGCCCGACCTGCCGCGCGAAGTACGCGGAGCCGTAGCCGGCGTCGAAAGAGCCGACCGTCGCGTCGGTCTGCTTGAAACGCGCGTGCTCACGGCTCGCGACCGTCAGATCGCACACGACGTGCAACGAGTGCCCGCCGCCGGCCGCCCAGCCGGGCACGACCGCGACGACGACCTTCGGCATGAACCGGATGAGCCGCTGCACCTCGAGGACGTGCAGGCGACCGCCCCGCTGGCTCCCTGAGCGAGCCGAAGGCGAGTCGAAGGGGGCGGCCTCGTAGCCGTTCCGTCCGCGAACCCGCTGGTCGCCGCCCGAGCAGAACGCCCATCCGCCGTCCTTGGGCGAGGGACCGTTGCCGGTGAGGAGCACGACGCCGATGCGCGAGTTCTGCGCCGCGTCGGTCAGCACGCGCAGCAGCTCGTCGACGGTCTCGGGGCGGAACGCGTTCCGCACCTCGGGGCGATCGAACGCGACCCGCGCGATGCCCGGCTCCGCCGAGTGGTGGTAGGTCACGTCCCTGAGGTCGTCGAACCCCGGGACGTCCCACCACACCGCCGCGTCGAAGAGCTCCGAGACCACGCCCCCAGCGTATGCCTCTACGCCGCGAACAGCCGCAGCACCTGCAGCACGACCCACGGGTTCGCGAGGAGCGCGCCGACCGCGCCGACGATCCCGATCCAGCGGCCGCGTCCGAGCGCCGCCGCCGCGACGCCGACCGCGACCGAGGCGACGGACACGACGATCGCGGCCCAGGCGAGGGCGTTCCCCGCGTCCTTCGACCCGTAGCCCGCCTCGTGCACCGCGAAGGCGTGCAGCACCGCCGTCGCCACGAAGCCGAGCACCGACAGCCAGCCGAGCCATCGCTTCGGCCGGTCCGCCCCCGCCTCGCGCTCCGCCGTCTCGGCCTCGATGCGCCGCAGGTCGTCCTCGACGAGCGCGCCCCACACGGGCGTGGGGATGTCGACCGGTTCGCCGCGGATGACGGGCGACACGGCCGTGTCCGTGCGCTCCGGCTGCTTCGGCTCCACGTGACCAGGGTAGGCCCGGCAGACTGGGCGCATGGATGCCGATGAGCTCGTGGCGCGCGCGCACGTCGTCGCGCTCCCGCTCCGCGAGCGCTTCCGCGGCATCGACGTCCGCGAGGCCCTCCTCCTGGACCTCGGCGACCGCTGGCTGGAGT
Organism: Microbacteriaceae bacterium; assembly: GCA_017744755.1. GTDB lineage: Bacteria > Actinomycetota > Actinomycetes > Actinomycetales > Microbacteriaceae > 73-13. Next base: position 4,496 of record JAGIAU010000030.1, on the reverse strand, counting down.
GGTCCCCCTTCCCCGAGTACGACGACCCCGAGGCGTCGGGATGGCTGGGGCCCTTCGACTCGCCTTCGGCTCGCTCAGGGAACCAGCCGCCTGGATCCCTGAGCGAGCGCAGCGAGTCGAAGGGCGTCCGCGTGAACGCGACGATCCCTGCGGTGCCGGCCGAGGAGGTGGCGAACGTGCTCGCGCGCTTCCCCGGCTGCCGCACCGCCAAGGTCAAGGTCGCGCAGGCCGGCCAGTCCCTCGCCGACGACCTCGCCCGCGTCGCCGCCGTCCGCGAGCACCTCGGCCCGCTCGGCCGCATCCGCGTCGACGCGAACGCCGCCTGGTCCCTCGACGACGCCGTGCCCGCGCTCCTGGCCCTCGCCCGCTACGACCTCCAGTACGCCGAGCAGCCGGTCGCCTCGGTCGACGACCTCGCCCGCCTCCGCGAGCGCGTTCACCCGCTCGTCCCGATCGCCGCGGACGAGTCGATCCGCAAGCCGGGCGACCCGCTCGCCGTCGCCCGCGCGGGCGCCGCCGACGTCATCGTGCTCAAGATGCAGCCGCTCGGCGGTCCCGCCCGCGCCCTGGAGATCGCGGAACGCGCCCGCGACGCCTCCCGCGTCCCGGTGCGATTCGTCACCTCGAGCGCACTCGAGACGAGCGTCGGCCTCGCCGCCGCCGCCCGCTTCGCCGCGACGATCGACGCCTGGCAGCCGGGGGCCGACCTCGACCACGGCCTCGGCACCGCCGCCCTCCTCGCCGCCGACGTGACGAGCGCCCCGCTCCTCCCGCTCGACGGCCGCATCCCCCTGCGCGAGGTCGCCCCCGACCCGGAGCTCCTCGCCCGCCACGCGGCCGCGCCGGACCGCCGCGACTGGTGGCTCGCCCGCCTCCGCCGCTGCGCTTCGATCCGTTTTCAGGGGATCAGGGGGGTATAGCCGCAATACGCGCTCATACCTTGCTCTGTCCCTGAAAACGGATCGAAACGGCGCGGGGCAGACCAGCGGGAGAAGGCTCAGAGCCCGCTGTAGGCGTGCAGACCCTTGAAGAACACGTTCACGATGGAGAAGTTGAACACCACGGCTGCGAAGCCGATGATCGCGAGCCAGGAGGCGCGGCTCCCGCGCCAGCCGCGGGTCGCGCGGGCGTGGATGTAGCCGGCGTAGACGACCCAGATGATGAACGTCCACACCTCCTTGGTGTCCCAGCCCCACGGGCGGCCCCAGGCGGCGTTCGCCCAGATGGCGCCGGCGATGAGGGTGAACGTCCACGTGACGAAGCCGATGACGATGACGCGGTAGGCGAGCGTCTCGAGGCGGCTCGCGTCGGGGATCGTGTCGAGGTAGCGCGCGTGCTGCAGGCCGCCGTGCTCGCGGCGCGAGCGGAGGAGCTGCGCGACGGAGAGGGCGGCGCCGAGGGCGAAGAAGCCGACCGAGAGGATCGCGACGAGGACGTGGATGACGAGCCAGACCGGCGAGCGGCCGAGCGCGTCGGGCAGCGGGATCACGGTCACGTAGAAGTCGACCGTCGCGATGCCGAGGGCGAGGACGACGAAGCCGGTGACGTAGGCGCCGACGAAGCGGAGGTCCTGCCAGAACTGCGCGACGAGGAACACGCCCATGATGATGAGGGTCGCGGTCAGGCTGAACTCGTACATGTTCGCCCACGGCACGCGGGCCGCCGCGATGCCCCGTAGCACGTCGCCGACGAGATGCAGCGCGAAGCCGAGGACGGCGAGCGCGAGGGCGGCGTTGACGTAGCGCGGCGAGCGTCGGACAGGCGCAGGGCCGGGGTCGGCGACGAGGTCGGCGCGGTCGAGCACCGCGGTGACGGTCGGCGCGGAGCCGGCGCTCGCGACCGCCGCGGAGGCGCCGGCGCCGGCGCCGGCGCCCGCGGCCTCGCGCGCCTCCCGGACCTCGCTCGCGGCGACGGAGCGGCGCGACAGGTCGATCGTGAAGAGGATGAACGCGATGGCGTAGACCGCCATGGCCGAGTAGACCGCGATGAGGGAGTACTGGTCGAGGGTCTCGGTCACGGGGAGAAGCGTAGTCGCCCGCCCTGAGCCCCGCCCGCGACCCCTTGGACGCAAATGGCTGGTATCGGGGCGCGATGCCAGCCGTTTGCGTCCACCGGCTCAGGCGGCGCGGAGCCCTGCCGCGGCGAACGCGGCGGCGGCGAGCTCGAGGTCCTCGTCCGTGTTCCACACGTGGAAGCCGAGCCGGACACGACCGGCCCGCTGCGCGAATCGGATCCCTGCCTCGCGGAGCGCCCCCGCGAGCGCGCCGCTCGGGTCGTCGAGGGCGAAGAACGCCTGGCCGCGCGGTGGGAGCCCCGCGCGGCTGAGCAGCGCATCCGCGAGGGCGACGGAACGCGCCCAGGTGTCGCCGGCGCCGCGCTCCGCGAAGTGCTCGATCGCCTCCGCCGCACCGACCCAGCTCAGCCAGGCGGGCGAGGTGTCGAGGCGTCGCGTGGTGTCGGCGAGCCGCATCGACGGGCCGTACGTCGAGGCCCAGATCTCCTCGCCGCCGTACCAGCAGGCGTGCAGCGCCACGAGCCGGTCGGCGGCGTCGGGAGCCGCGACGAGGAACGACGCCCCGCGCGGCGCGCACAGCCACTTGTACGAGTGGCACACGGTGTAGTCCCACCGCGCCGCGTCGACGGGATGGAGGCCGACCGCCTGCGTGGCGTCGCAGAGCGTCCGCGCGCCGACGCCGGCCGCGGCGGCGGCGATCGCCTCGAGGTCGGCGACGCGGCCGTCGGCGGACTGGATGAGGGAGAACGCGACGAGCGCGGTGCCCGGCCGGATCGACTCCGCGAGCCCTTCGAGCGGGACGTGCCGGACGGTCACGCCGCGGTGCGCGTGCTGCAGGAACGGATACACGACCGAGGAGAAGTCGCCGTCGACGGTGACGACGTCGGCGCCGTCCGGCAGGGCGGCGGCGACGAGGCCGACATGCTCGGCGACGGTCGCGCCGATGGCGACATGCTCGACCGGTGCGCCGACGAGCCGCGCGAAGGCGGAGCGCGCCCGGTCGACATGCACGCCGTACCCGGCGGCGACGGCCTCGCCCGCGGCCCACTCCTCGGTCGCGGCCCGCATCGCCTCGACGGTGGCGAGCGTCGGGATGCCCATCGTGGCGGCGTCGAGGTAGCCGGGTCGGACGCTCCCCCAGGCGGCGGCGGGGTGGGCGGCGGGGACGGCGTTCATCCCTCCAGTCTCGGCGCGGGGCCGCCGCGCGTCACGAGGCCACCGCCCACCCCGTGGCCCCTCTTCCCCCTCCCCGCGCCCGCCTCCGCCTCGCGCAGGCGCGAGTGTGCAGTCGGTGCCCTCTCGGCGCCGCAGGTGGGGCCGCAGCTGCACACTCGCGAGGCCGCCGCGAGGGTAAGGAGAACGCTCAGACGGCGTCGGCGAGCTCCGCGACCGCGGCCTCGATCCGCGGGTCCTCGCCGCGGGCGAGGCCGGCCCACTCGAGCGTCACGGCGCCGCCGGAGCCGGCGGCGGCGCGCGCCCACACGCGCCGGCGCGGCACGAAGAGCGAGAGCAGCAGCCCGGCGACCGCCGCGAGCACGAAGCCGAAGAGCCACGGCTGCGCGGGGTCGTAGTGCATCTGGAGCGCCGTGAACCGGGGCGCGGCCGTGAACTCGATCGTGCCGAGCCCGTCCGGGAGGTCGACGACGTCGCCGAGGCCGAGCTGCAGCGCGCGCTGAGGGGCGTCGCGGCCGGCGAGCTTCGTGAGGCCGAGACCCTCCGCGTCGAGCACGTAGGCGTTCGTCGCCCGGCCGTCGTCGAGGCCGAGGTCGCCCGTGTAGAGCTCGAGCTGGAGGACCGGGTTGACGAGGTCGCCGTGCGCGGACACCATCCGGCCGTCGGTCGTGAACACCGCGGCCGGCGCGAACAGCCCCTCGATGCCGACCTGCTCCGCGAGCCCGTCCGGGATCTTCACGACGCCGACGGAGGTGAGCATGGCATCCATGGGGCGGAACAGCGTCGGCTGCGAGAAGACGACGTTCCCCTCCGGGTCGCGGACCGTGAGCACCGGCGCGTAGCCGTTGCCGAGCAGGTAGACGCGCACGCCGTCGACCTCGAGCGGGCCGTTGACGCTGAGCTCCGCCTGACGGGGCGCCTGTCCCGGCTCCGTGATCGTCATCTGCGCGCGGAAGTTCTTCGGCGTGCCGAGCGTCGTGATGTTCTCCGCCTCGAAGTCGACGAGGAGCTGGTCGAGCCGCAGGCTGAACGGCGCGAGCATGTCGTCGGAGTAGACCCGCCCGGGGTGGAACGAGTCGTAGCCGCTCTTCACGTTGGTGAACGCGTAGCCCTCCGCGATGACGCGCTGGCCCGTGTAGGCGACGCTGCCGCCGACCGCGACCGCCGCGAGGACGCCGATGAGCGCGACGTGGAACACCAGGTTCCCGGTCTCCCGCAGGTAGCCGCGCTCCGCGGACACCGACTCGCGGCCGCGGCCGTCGGTGAACCGCGCGACGCGGTAGCCGCGCCGGCGCCGCACGCGCTCGGT
>JAGIAU010000002.1 GCA_017744755.1 Microbacteriaceae bacterium | reverse complement strand
GGGTTGTAGTTGCCGGTGCCGATGTGCGAGTAGCGACGCAGGCGGCCGCCCTCCTGGCGGACGACGAGGCAGAGCTTGCTGTGCGTCTTCAGGCCGACGATGCCGTAGACGACGTGGACGCCGGCCTTCTCCAGCTTCTTCGCCCACTGGATGTTCGCCGCCTCGTCGAAGCGCGCCTTGACCTCCACGAGCGCGAGGACCGCCTTGCCGGACTCGGCCGCGTCGATGAGCGCCTCGACGATGGGGCTGTCGCCGCTCGTGCGGTAGAGCGTCTGCTTGATGGCGAGGACGGCGGGATCGTGCGCGGCGGCCTCGATGAACGCGACGACGCTCGTGGAGAACGACTCGTAGGGGTGGTGCAGCAGGATGTCGCCGCGGGAGATCGCGCCGAAGATCTCGGGGTCCGCGTTCGGCTCGCTCGGCAGCAGGCTGACCGAGGTCGTCGGGACGTGCTTCGCGTACTTGAGCGCGGGCCGGTCGAGGCCGCCGAACTGGAACAGGCCGCGCAGGTCGAGCGGCGAGGGGAGGCGGTAGACCTCCTGCTCGGTGATGTCGAGCTCGCGCACCAGCAGCTCGAGCGTGAGCCGGTCCATGTGCTCGGAGACCTCGAGGCGGATGGGCGGGCCGAAGCGGCGGTTGAGGATCTGCTGCTCGAGCGCCTGGATGAGGTTCTCCGACTCGTCCTCGTCGACCTGCACGTCCTCGTTCCGCGTGACGCGGAAGGCGTGGTGGGCGAGGATCTCCATCCCTGGGAAGAGCTCGTGCAGGTGGGCGCCGATGAGGTCCTCGAGCGGGATGAAGCGCTCCTGCTCGGTGCCGTCCTCGGGCAGGTGGATGAAGCGCGGCAGGTTCGTCGGCACCTTGACGCGGGCGAACTCCTCGCGGTCGGTGTTCGGGTTCCGGACGCGCACGGACAGGCTGAGCGAGAGCCCCGAGATGTAGGGGAAGGGGTGCGCCGGGTCGACGGCGAGCGGCATGAGCACCGGGAAGATCTGCGCGTCGAACACGCGCTCGAGCTGCGCCTGGTCCGCGGGGGAGAGGTCCGCCCACTGCACGATGTGGATGCCGGCCTCGGCGAGCGCGGGCTTCAGGCTCGCGTTGAACGAGCGGGCGTGCCGCTCCTGCAGCTCGTGCGCGAGCGCGCTGATCTGCGCGTACACCTCCTGCGGCGGCGTGCCGATGTTCGTCGGCACGGCGAGGCCCGTCACGATGCGGCGCTTCAGGCCGGCGACCCGGACCATGAAGAACTCGTCGAGGTTGCTCGCGAAGATGGCGGTGAAGTTCGCCCGCTCGAGCAGCGGCGTCGCCTCGTCCTCGGCGAGGTCGAGCACGCGGCGGTTGAACCGCAGCCAGGAGATCTCGCGGTCGAGGAAGCGGTCGACCGGCAGGTCCTCGGCCGGCTCGAGCACGACCTCGTCGTTCTCGTACTCGTCGAGCCCGTCGCCCGCGACGGTGTCCTCGAGGTCTGTGCCTTCCACGGCACCATTCTGCCCGGCCGGGCGTGAACGGCGCGTGAACTGGCCCCCGGAAGCGGCACGATGGCGCGCTTGCGGCGGGCACCGCCCGTATGCCATGTTCAAGAGGCCATATGAAAGAGGCTGCGTCCTGTCGAGCAGGCGGTGCAGCCGCGAAGAGACGGGGAGCACGCAGATGGCGTACGAGTACCGATCCGCGTATGTCTACGAATACGCGGACACGAAGGTCGTGACGGGCGGCGGGCTGAACCCGTTGCCGGGGGTGACCGGCGCGCTGAACCAGTACACGCAGCAGGGCTGGGAGCCCCACACGATCGAGTACAGCTTCAGCGACGACTACCACGTCACCTCGTTCATCACCTTCCGACGGGAGGTCTGAGCCATGAGAGGTGCACTCATCGTCCTGGGGCTCGGCGTCGTGGCCCTGCTCGTCGGGATCATCGGTGGGGCGAGCGACGGCTGGTCCTGGGCATGGGTCCCGCTCCTCGCGACCCCGCTGCTCATCGGCGGCGGCCTCGGGGGCCTCATCTCGGCGGCGATCAAGCGCAGTCGCGCCCGAAGCGGTGAGAAGCTCGCCGCCAAGGGCGACGACTTCATGAGCTGAGTCGCATCGCCGGCCTGCCGATCGCGGGAGGGCGTTCCGCGTTCGTCTACTTGCTCGGCGCCGGGACGCGGTCGTCCGCCTCGTCCTCGGTGACGTTGAAGCGGTAGCCGACGTTGCGGACCGTGCCGATGAGCGACTCGAGGTCGCCGAGCTTCGCGCGCAGGCGCCGGACGTGCACGTCGACCGTGCGGGTGCCGCCGAAGTAGTCGTAGCCCCAGACCTCGCTGAGCAGCTGCTCGCGGGTGAACACCCGCGACGGGTGGCTCGCGAAGAACCGCAGCAGCTCGAACTCCTTGAAGGTCAGGTCGAGCGGGCGGCCGTGCACCTTCGCCGAGTAGCTCGCCTCGTCGATGACGACGCCGGAGGTCTGGATCTTCGTCGAGACCTGCTCGGTCGCCTTCCGCCCGATCGCGAGCCGGATGCGGGCGTCGACCTCGGCGGGGCCCGCGGTGTGCAGGATGACGTCGTCGACGCCCCAGTCGGCGGAGACCGCGGTCAGGCCGCCCTCGGTGAGGATGAGCAGGAGCGGGACGTTCACGCCCGTCGTCGTCAGGATCTTGCACAGGCTCTTCGCGCTCGCGAGGTCCTGGCGCGCGTCCACGAGGATGAGATCGCAGGCCGGCGCCGTCACGAGCGAGGCGGGGGAGGCAGGGATCTGCTTCACCGAGTGCGAGAGGAGCCCGAGGGCGGGCAGCGACTCCGCCTCCACCACAGAGGTGAGGATCAAGAGTTGGGCCACGCAACCTCCACGAATGCCCCGCCAGTCTAGGGGACGACGGGCTTTTCGGCCTGCTCCGGGCCGCCGGGAGCACGCGCTGGCTAGGATGCCGGGCATGGTGAAGACCGCGGCGTGGAGCATCCTCCCGATCTGGCTGCTCGCCATCGCCGCGGTCGTGGTCATCCGGCTGTCGCCGAGCGCGTTCGACGAATGGACCCTGTGGATCCCGGTGGCCTGCGGGGTGTGCGTCGTGCTCGCCCTCGCGCTGCAGGTCGCGACCGCGCAGCCCGACGGCTACGTCGCCCGCGCGAGCCTCGCGGCGTCGGGGATCATCGTCGTCTTCGCCGTCGCATCGCTCGCCTTCGCGCTCTCCGGGACGGGACCGTTCCTGCTCGGCCCGACGAGAGTAGGCTGAACGCATGACGTTCGCGCTGGAGCTCTTCTTCATCGGTCTGCTCGGACTGGCGACGCTCGCGATCGCGTTCACGGCCGTCGTCGTCATCGTCAACCTCTTCCGCGGCCAGCACTAGCGGCGGGGGCCCGCCCCGTGTTCACGCTCGACTCGTCGGTCCCGGCGGAGCTCGCGCCGCTGTCCTGGCTCGTCGGCGTCTGGGAGGGCACCGGCGTGATCGACTACAAGGTCGGCGAGGAGCACCGGACCGCGGAGTTCGGTCAGCGCATCTCGTTCTCCCACGACGGCCTGCCCTACCTGAACTACGCCTCGTCCACCTGGCTGCTGCCCCCCGACGGGGGGAGCTCGGAGGAGGCATCGGCCGGCTCGACCCCCGAGGCCGTCGCCCCCGTCGCGCACGTCGCCGAGTCCGGCTACTGGCGGCTGCACCGCCCGCTCGGTCCCGCTGATCCCGGGCCCGGCATGCTGCCCGGTGTCGGAGAACGCCCCTACGCCACCGCCGAGCAGGTGGAGACGCTGCGGAACGCGCAGGGCGCGTTCGACATCGAGGTCGCGATCATCCATCCGACCGGCGTGTCCGAGTTCTACCTCGGCCAGGCGAAGGGCCCGCGGATCGACCTCGCGACCGACGCCGTCGTGCGCAGCGCGACCGCGAAGCCGTACGCCGCCGCCACCCGGCTCTACGGCCTTGTCGAGGGCCACCTGCTCTGGGCGTGGGACATGGCCGCGCTGGGTCAGGACCTCCGTACGCACGCGTCCGCCCGGCTCGCGAGGGTCGACTGATGTCCGCCGACGGCAATCCCTTCGCCGAGCAGCGGCTCCTCGCCGCGGGCGACGCGGTCGCCGTGCTCGAGCGCGGCGTGGTCACGGTGACCGGCCCCGACCGCCTCGGCTGGCTCGACTCGATGCTCTCGCAGTCGATCGACGCGATCGCGCCTGGCGAGTCCGCGGAGGCCCTGCTCCTCGACCCGAACGGCCGGGTCGAGCACGCCATGCGCATCGTCGACGACGGCGTCGCGACGTGGCTCATCGTCGACACGGCGGAGGAGGCCGCGGCGCTCGCGGCCTGGCTCGACCGGATGCGCTTCATGAAGCAGGTCGAGGTGGCGGACCGCTCGGCGGACTTCGTCGCCGTCGGGCGAGCGGGCATGGCGCGCCATGCCGAGGCGGGCGTCGAGCCGAGCGTCGTCTGGACCGATCCCTGGGGCCGCGGCGTGCAGCCCGGCGGCTGGCAGTACGCGACCGACCCGGCGCATCCGGCCGCCGAGTGGTCGTGGACCGAGGCGCTCGTGGGACGTTCCGAGGCCGACGCCCTCGGCCCGGTGGTCCCCGCGTCCGCCGCGGAGGCGCTGCGCATCGCCGCCTGGCGTCCTGCGTTCGCCGCCGAGGTGGACGAGCGGACCATCCCGCACGAGCTCGACTGGCTGCGCTCCGCCGTGCACCTCGCGAAGGGCTGCTATCGCGGGCAGGAGACCGTCGCGAAGGTGCACAACCTCGGGCATCCGCCGCGGCGCCTCGTGTTCCTGCACGTCGACGGCTCGTCGGAGGTGCCGCCGAGGCACGGCGACGAGGTGGTCGTGGCGGGGACCGACGATGTCGTCGGCACGGTCACGTCCGCCGCGAACCACTACGAGCTCGGGCCCGTCGCCCTCGCCGTCGTGAAGCGCTCGGTCGACCCTGCGGCGGTGCTCGAGATCCTCGGGGCCGAGGGTGTGCGGCTCGCCGCCGCGCAGCAGATCGTCGTGCCGCCGGACGCCGGAGCGACCGCCGACGTCCCGCGGATCCCCCGACTCGGCGCGGTCCGGCGCGGGGCCTGAGCCGACGCACGTGAGCCGATGAGCGACGACGGGGCCCCGCCGACGGAGTCCGGGCCGCTGACGCCCGATCTCGCCGGGCTGCGCCGCCTCGAGCGGCGCATCGCGCGCTCCATGAGCCTGAAGGCGATCGGCCGCCGCCTCTGGGAGTCGGCGCCGGCGATCCTGCAGATCGTGGCGGCGGTGCTCGCCGCGTTCTCGATCGCGCACTTCGGCTTCGGTCACGCCTCGCCCGTGCTCGCGGTGACGGTGACGATCACGTCGCTCGGCTTCACGCGGGACGCGCGGCCGGTGCGCGTGCTGCGGAGCGTCACGGGTATCCTGCTGGGCGTCGCCGTCGCGGCCGGCGCCGTGCAGCTCCTCGGTCAGGGCTGGTGGCAGCTCGGCGTGCTGCTGCTCGTCGTCCTCGTGATCGCGCGGATCGTGGCGACGGATGCGACGTTCGCGATCGTCGCCGCGACGCCGGCGGCGCTCACCGTCCTGCTGCCCGTCCCCGACGGGGGTCCATGGCTGCGGGTGGTCGACGCCGTGATCGGCGGCGCGGTCGCTCTCGTCGTCACGATCCTCATCCCGCGGGATCCGCGGCGTTCCAGCCTGCGCGACGCCCGAGCGCTCTACTCGGTGCTCGGGCAGGCGGTGGAGAGCGTCGTCGACGGGCTCCGCGAGGGCGGGATCGGGGCGGCCGAGCTGGGGCTCGCCCGGCTGCGCCGCACGCAGCCGCTCGTCGACGCCTGGTCGGAGTCGCTCGACACCGCCCTGGCCGTCGCCCGGATCTCGCCGTTCCTCCGGTCGAGGCTGCCGGAGCTCGACCGGCAGACTCGCGCGCTGCGCGGCGGCGACGCGGCCGCTCGGCACCTCCGGCTCATCGCGAGGCGGTGCGAGTTCATCCTGCGGGACGGCGGGCGGCACGAGGAGCTCGCCGATCTGCTCGCGCAGGTCGGTCGCGCGATCGGGCTGCTCGGCGAGGAGCTTGATCGGCTGGAGCTCGCGGGAGCGGCGCGCAGCGTGCTGCGCGACCTCGGGCACCGGCTCGACCCAGCGACGGTGCTGCCGCACGGCTCCGCGAGCGAGTCGGCGGTCGTCGTGCAGCTCCGTCCGCTCGTCGTCGACCTCCTCGTCGCCTCCGGGATGCCGATCGCGGAGGCGCACGGGACGCTGCCGGCGGTCTGAGCCGGATCGCCGCTCCGCGCGGTGCGTTCTGCTCCCCGTCCTGCCCCAGGGCGTGCATTCCTCGCTCCGCACCCCCATCCGTTCCGGTGCCGCTTGTGGCTGGAACGACCGCGCCGGAGCAGCCACAAGCGGCACCGGAACGGATGGGCGGCGGGGAAACGCGGACGGATCGGTCGCAAATGGTCGGTTCAGCCGGAGTGAAGCGACTGTTGACGACCGAGCCGCCGAGCGGGGAAGGTCTCCGGCCGCCCGCTGTCCGCCGCGAGCTCCGGCCGCAGACGGTCGTGCGGAGGCGGGCGCCGGGATCGGTCGCGCCCGAGCTCGGGGCGGGGAGGAACGCACCGGGGAGGGTGGCCGGCTTGTGTAACAAGCCTGTTAACGAAGCGGGAACGACTTGCGGCGAGTTAGTTAGTTCGCTTTACTAACAAACATGGCGATCGGGTCCAATCGACTGGCGACGGGGCGCGCGCTGCGCCCGACGGCGAAGGTGCTGCCCGAGCACGCCCGCGAGCACAACCGCTCGCTGGTCCTCCAGACCCTCTACAGCACGAGCGGCATGAGCCGCGCCGACGTCGCCCGCGAGACCGGCCTCACCCGGGTGACCGTGAGCGACCTCGTCGCCCAGCTCATCGCGGAGGGGCTCGTCGTCGAGACCGGCCAGCGCGAGGACTCGCGCCCCGGCAAGCCCGCGACCCTCATCGACATCGCGCGCGACTCGCATCAGATCATCGGCGTCGACCTCTCCGATCACGCCGTCCTCCGCGGCGCCGTGCTCAACCTCGACGGCGAGACCATCGTGCACCAGGAGCTCCCGCTCGAGGGCGCGCAGGGCGCCGCCGCGACCGCCAAGGTCACGGCGCTGCTGCAGACGCTCCAGGCGAAGGCCACCCGTCCGGTCCTCGGCGTCGGCGTCGGCACCCCCGGCGTCGTCGACCTCGACGGCAACGTCCTCCTCGCGCCGAACCTCGGCTGGAAGGACGAGCCGCTGCGCCGCACCCTCGCCGAGGCGAGCGGCGGCCTCCCGATCGTCGTCGCCAATGACGCGAACGTCGCCGCCCTCGCCGAGCACGGCTTCGGCGACGCCGACGGCGACACCCTCGTCGTCACGATCGGCCACGGTGTCGGCGCCGGTCTCGTCCTGCACGGCATCGCCGTCTACGGCTCCCGCTTCGCCGCCGGCGAGATCGGCCACGTCACCGTCGGCACCGACCAGGGCCCGCTCTGCGCGTGCGGCAAGCACGGCTGTCTCGAGACCTGGCTCGCCGTCCCGCGACTGACCGCGGCGCTCGCGGCCGCGGCAGGCGATGCGGAACGCTCCGCCATCCTCACCGAGGCGGGCGCCCGCCTCGGCATCGCGCTCGCCCCCGTGGTGGGGGCGCTCGACCTCTCCGAGGTCGTCCTCGCCGGACCGTCGGAGCTCATCGACGGCCCGCTCATCGACGCCGTCGCGGACACGCTCCGCGAACGCACGCTCCCGGACTTCCACGGCCACGTCGGCCTGCGGCGCTCCGGGCTCGGCCCCGACATCGTCATCCGCGGCGCCGCCGTGATGGTGCTGTCGGCCCGCCTCGGGGTCAGCTGACGGCTCAGCCGACCCCGCACCAAGCGGAAGGCCGCCAGGCCGACCGATCTCCCGCAGTACACAGCACACACAGAAAGCGATCTCATGAAGAAAAGGACCATCTCAGGCACCGTGGCCGCGACGGCCGCGGTCGCCATGCTCGCACTCGCGGGCTGCTCGACCACGCCGGCCCCCGCGCCGACGCCGACCGCGGCAGGCCCCGAGGACATCACGTTCTGGCTCATCGGCGGCGACACCCCGCAGGCGCTCCGCGACTACCTCGTCGACCAGTACGAGGAGGTCAACGGCGGCACGCTCACGATCGAGGAGCAGGGCTGGGGCGACGTGCTCACGAAGCTGCAGACGCAGCTCCCGGACGCGGCGAACACCCCCGACGTCACCGAGATCGGCAACACCTGGTCGCCGACCTTCACCTCGGTGGGCGCGTTCTCCGACATCACCGACCTCGTCCCCGAGCTCGGCGGCGACAGCCTGCTGCCCTCGTTCGTCGAGGTCGGCGAGGTCGACGGGAAGAACTACGCGCTGCCGTACTACTTCGGCTCGCGCTACAACTTCTACCGCAAGGACCTCTACGCCGCGGCCGGCGTCGAGGTGCCGAAGACGCTCGGCGAGTTCGCGGAGAACGCGGCGAAGCTGACGACCCCGGAGCTCTCCGGCTTCTACATCGGCGGCTCCGACTGGCGCAACGGCATCTCGTGGATCTTCGCCTACGGCGGCGACCTCGCGAAGAACGAGGGCGGCACCTGGAAGTCGACGCTGTCCGACCCGAAGTCGATCGAGGGCCTCGAGGCGCTGCAGGACCTCTACACGACGTCCTCGCACGCCCCGGTCACCGAGTTCGACTCGACGCCGTGGGTCAACATCAACGACAACGAAGCGACGGGCCAGCCCGAGGCCGCGACGATCATCGCGCCCGGCTGGGCGCACTGGTCGATCGGCGACCTCACCCCGGACCCGGCCGACGCGACCAAGACGGTGGCGACGTGGAACGACGACGTGTTCGGCACGTTCGTCCTCCCCGGCGTCGACGGCGGCGTCGCCCCGGTCTTCGCCGGCGGCTCGAACATCGGCATCTCGGCGGCCTCGACGCACCAGGCCGGTGCGCGCGACCTGCTGCGGATCATCTTCAGCCCCGAGTACCAGCAGATGCTCGGAGAGAACGGCCTCGGCCCGGCCAACCTCGACTACACCTCGAGCCTCGGCGACGACCAGTTCGCCAAGGCGCTCGCGGAGTCGGCGGCCGGCTCCAAGCTCACCCCCGCGGCGCCCGGCTGGGCCGCGGTCGAGGGCTCGGGCCTGCTCGAGGAGTTCTTCGGCAAGGTCAACGGCGGCGGCGACATCGCGGCCCTGGCCGCGGAGTACGACGCGAAGATCGACGAGCTGATCAACGGCTGATCCGCCGGATCCCCGTCATCATTCGATAGCACGCACTGAATAAGAGGAGACCGGGGATGAGCGGCGTATTGGTCAGGCGACGGGCGAGGCCCGCCCCGTACCTGCTGCTCATCCCCGCGATCCTCGTCCTCCTGCTGGGCATGGGGTATCCCGTCGTCTGGCAGATCACCACCTCGTTCCAGGAGTTCGGCCTCGCCCAGCAGTTCGGCAAGCCGGCCGAGTGGGTCGGGCTGCAGAACTACATCGGCCTCGCGACCGACCCGCAGTTCTGGGCGGTGCTGGCGCGCTCGATCGCCTTCTGCATCGTCGGCGCGGCCGCCACGGTCATCATCGGGACGGCCCTCGCGCTCCTCATGACGCGCGTGCCGGCCGCCATCCGGCTCACGCTCCAGGTCTCGCTGCTGCTCGCCTGGGCCATGCCGATCGTCGCGGCGATGACGGTCTGGATCTGGCTCTTCGACCGCCGCCGCGGGGCCGTCAACTACGTCCTCGGCCTGCTCGGCATCGACATGCACCGCTACGACTGGCTGTCGAACCCGTGGACCTTCTTCCTCGTCGCCGGCGTCATCGTGGTCTGGATGAGCGTGCCGTTCGTCGCGTTCTCCGTGTACGCCGGTCTCACGCAGGTCTCCGACGAGGTCATCGAGGCGGCGAGCCTCGACGGGGCGAACGCGTGGCAGCGCTTCCGGCTCGTCATCGCACCGCTCATCGCCCCGGTGCTCTCGATCGTGCTGGTGCTCAACCTCATCTGGGACCTCAGAGTGTTCACCCACTTCACCTTCCTGCAGGACGCGGGAGGCAAGTCGAGCGAGTTCGACGTGCTCGGCACCTACATCTACAAGGTCGGCGCGGGCGCGGGCGACTTCGGCACCTCCGCCGCGGTCTCGATCCTGACGCTCGCGATCACCATCCTGCTGAGCTGGTTCTACGTCCGGCAGACGATCAAGGAGGACAAGGCCTCATGACCGCCGTCCCCGTCCGCCGCTCCAAGCGCAACGCGACCCGCATCGGCGGCGTCCGCCCCGCGACCATCGTCTGGTCGGTCGTCGCGGTGGTCGTCGCGATCGTCTGGGCGTTCCCCGTCTACTGGATGGTGAACTCGGCGTTCGTCCCCAACATCGAGCTGCAGTCGTTCATCCCCAAGTTCTTCCCCGTGCATCCGACGTGGTCGAACTTCGCGGGCGCCGTCGCCGACGGCTCGTTCTTCCAGGCGCTCGGCATCTCGCTCGCCGTGACGCTCATCGCGGTCGTCGGGTCGATCCTGTTCGCGTTCCTCGCGGCGCTCGCGATCTCGCGGTTCCGCTTCCGCGGGCGGGTGTCGTTCCTGCTCGTGCTGCTCTTCATCCAGATGCTGCCGGCGGAGGCGCTCTTCATCGCCCAGTACAAGATGGTCGCGGCGGCCGGGCTGCTCGACACCATCGTCGGCACGTCCGTCATCTACATCGCGTACATCGTGCCGTTCACGGTGTGGATGCTGCGCGGCTTCGTCGCCGGCATCCCGGCCGAGCTCGAGGAGGCCGCGATGGTCGACGGGCTGTCGCGGACGGGCGCGTTCCTGCGCATCACGTTCCCGCTGCTCGCGCCCGGCCTCGTCGCCTCGGCCGTGTACGCCTTCCTCCAGGCGTGGAACGAGTTCACCGTCGCCCTCGTCACGCTCACCTCCGACCAGATGCAGACGCTGCCGCTGTGGCTGCGCGGCTTCGTGCAGGCCTCCGCGACGCGCGAGACCGACTGGGGACAGGTCATGGCGGCGTCGACGCTCGTCGCGATCCCCGTCATCGTGTTCTTCCTCATCGTGCAGGGCCGCCTGACCTCCGGACTCGTCGCGGGGGCGGTGAAGGGGTGAACGCACTCGATTCCGACGGGATCACCATCGGCGTCGACATCGGGGGCACGAAGACGCACGCGGTCGCGCTCGGGGCCGGCGGCGAGGTCCTCGGCGAGGTCCGGCGGCGATCCGGCCACGGCGAGGAGCTCGTCGTCCTCGCCGCCGTCCAAGCGGTCGAGACGCTCGCGGGCGAGCTCCCGGGGCGCGCGATCGCCCGGGTCGGCATCGGCATCCCCGGCACGGTCGACCACCTGACCGGCGAGGTGCAGCAGGCGCTCAATCTCGGCCTCGACCACGTCGCCCTCGGCGCGCAGGTGTCCCGGCGCCTGGGCGTGCCCGTCCACGTGGAGAACGACGTGAACGCCGCCGCGCTCGGCTCGCTCGGATCCCCGGGCGAGGCCGAGGGCCGCGGCGCAGAGCCGCCCTCTCTCGCCTACCTCAACCTCGGCACCGGCCTCGCCGTCGGCACCGTCCTCGACGGACGGCTGTGGCGGGGCGTCACGGGCGCCGCCGGCGAGATCGGCCACATCCCGCTCGACCCCGACGGTCCGCTCTGCGTCTGCGGCCAGCGCGGCTGCATCGAGGCGATGGCGTCGGGCTCCGGCATCGCCCGGCAGTGGGGGGCGGACGTGCCGAGCGCGCCCGAGATCGCCGATCTCGCGGCCTCCGGCGACGAGCGGGCCGCGTCCGTCCTCGAACGGCTCGTCTGGGCCGTCGCCGGAGCCGTGCGGCTCATCGTGCTCGCGCAGGATGTGCGCCGCGTCGTGATCGGAGGGGGGCTCGCCCTAGCGCTCGGCGAGCGGCTCCGGCTGCCCGTGCTCGCGCAGCTGCGCGAATGGGAGGCGGCTTCGCCGTTCCTCGCCTCCGTCGCTCCGGCGGATCGGGTCGTCCTGGCGCCGGCGGACCGCCCGCTCGCGGCGATCGGCGCGGCGCTCGCCGCTCGGCCGGTCTGAGGCCCGGGAACGATCGGTCCGGTCCGAAGCCTCAGCGCACGAGCGGACCCTCGGTGGGCAGCCGTCCGGCGGCGGCGAGCGCGGCGAGCCGCACCGCGCCGTCGAGCGGCGTGCCGAGCGGCGCGCGCAGCTCCACATCGGGACGGCGTCGTGCGACCTCGCGGCGGACGAGCGGGCCGAGCATGCTCTCCCCGGTGACCAGGCCGCCGACGAGCGCCGCGACCCGCGGGACGCCGTGCACGAGCGCCGCGAGGAGGGAATCGGCGAGGTGGCGCGCCGCCTCGTCGAGGATCCGGGCGGCGCCGGCGTCGCCCGACCGTGCGCAGTCCTGGACGAGCGGCGCCAGCTCGGCGAGGGCCCCCGCCCGGTCGGCCCGGTGGTAGATCGTCGCCGGCCAGGAGGGGAGCGGGCCGATCCGGGACACGAGGGCGGCGTGCAGGGCGGCCCCGGCGAGGCCGCGGCCGTCGCCGGCTGCGGCGGCGAGCTGCAGGGCGCGCGTCCCGATCCAGGCGCCGGAGCCGAGGTCGCCGATGAGGTGACCCCAGCCGTCCACGCGGTGCCAGACCGTGTCGAGGTCGGTGCCGAGGACGATCGATCCGGTGCCCGCGGCGAGGACGGCGCCGCCCTCGCCGAGCGCGCCGAGATGCGCGGTGACCATGTCGCCGGCGAACGCGACCGTCGCGGTCGGGAGGAGCTCGCGGAGACGAGCCGGATAGGAGGCCGGATCGGTGACGACCGTCTCCAGCCCCGCGACCCCGGCGGCGGCGCCGCGGATCGATGCGGGGTCGATGTCGGGCCAGGCGTCCAGCGCCGCGGTGACGAGGTCGAGCGCGACCTGCGCCGCCGTGCTCCCGCCGGGGCCGACCGCGAGGCGCTCGCCGGCCAGCTGGCGCACCTCGGCGGACCCGGCTCGGTCCTCGATGGGTGCGAGCGCGAGCCGGCTGCCGCTGGCGCCGACATCGATCCCGAGGGCCCACTGACTCAACGCGTCGCCTCCTCGAGCAATTCGAGCACATGCCGGTACGGCTTCCCGGTCGCGCGCGTCATGCCGATCTCGCAGGTGCGATTCGCGGAGACGTGCTCGACCGCCTCGGACGCGGCCACCTCGGCGGCCTCGCGCGCCGTCGCCGACGCGGTGAGCTCGGGGTGCAGGAGCCCGCGGTCGCCGGCGAAGGCGCAGCAGCCCCAGTCGTCGGGGATCGTGACGTCCGCGGCGACATGACGCGCGATCGCCGTGACGGCGGCGTTCGCACCGAGCGCGGTCGTGGAGCAGGTGTGGTGCACCATGACGGAGGCGACGGGTCCGGTGACCGGGAGCAGGTCGAGCAGGCGCTCCTGGGCGAACCGGGTCGAATCGACGAATGTGAGCGACGCGTACGGCCCGTCCGCGGTGGCGCCCATCGTCGCGAGACCTTCGGTGCAGGAGGCCGCATCGCAGACGATCGGCAGCCGGCCGCCGTCGCTCGCGGACCAGAGCGCGTCGAGCACCCGCTCGGACATCCGGTGGTAGCCGGAGGCGTAGCCCTTCGACTTCCACGGCGTGCCGCAGCACGCTCCCGAGATGCCCTCGGGGATGACGAGGCGGAGGCCGGCGCGCTCGGCGAGGCGGAGGAATGCCTCGGTCGCGCCGATCCCGTCGCCCTCCGCGCCGAACATCGCGCCGATGCAAGCGGGGAAGAACACGGCGTCGGCGTCGGCCGGTGCCCGCGGTCCCGGCCGCGGGCGGCCCCCGCGGGGGAGGCCGCGATCGTAGAGGGGGACGACGTCGGCGCCGACCACAGCGCGTGCCGCCTTCGTGACGCCGATCACGAGGCCCGCGGGCATGGCCTTCGCCGCGTCGAGTGCGATGCCGCCCATTCGGGTGACCGGCGCCCATGCGCCCGCCGTCGCGTTCCACGCGGCGCGCGGCAGGGGTCGCGGATGCTCCGCGCGGAGCCGGCGGACGAGGTCGCCCGTGTTGATGTCGACGGGGCAGGCGGTGCCGCACATCCCGTCGACGGCGCAGGTCTGCACCCCGTCGTACTCGTAGGCCTCCTGGAGCTCGGCGAGCAGTGCCGCATCTCCGGCGGCCTCCGCGCGGGCCATCTCACGCCGCAGCGCGATGCGCTGGCGCGGCGTGAGCGTGAGGTCCTTGCTCGGGCAGGCGGGCTCGCAGTACCCGCATTCGACGCAGCGGTCCACCTCGGACTCGACGGGCGGCGCGAGCTTGAGATCGCGGAGATAGGACGCCGCGTCGTCGCTCAGGAGCACGCCCGGATTCATGATCCCCGCCGGGTCGACGAGCCGCTTGATCTCGTGCATGATCGCCGTGAGCTCGGGGCCGTACTGGCGGCGGACGAACGGCGCCATGATGCGGCCGGTCCCGTGCTCCGCCTTGAGCGTGCCGCCCTCCTCAAGCACGAGGTCGACGAGGTCCTCCGTGAAGCGGCGGTAGCGCTCGAGCATCGCCGGCTCGTCGAAGCGCTCGTTCAGCATGAAGTGGATGTTGCCGTCCTTCGCGTGACCGAAGACGACGGACTCCTCGTAGCCGTGCGCGTCGAACAGTCCGAGGAGGCGCTCGCAGGTCGTGAGGAGGCGATCGACGGGGACCGCGATGTCCTCGAGGAGCGCGGTCGTGCCGGAGGGTCGGGCCCCGGCCACTGCGGCGTAGAGGCCCTTGCGGACATGCCAGAGCGCCGCCTTCTCCCCGGCGTCGGTCGTCATCCGGACGGGCGCCGCCAGTGGGAGGCCGGCGAGCAGGGCGTCGAGTCCGGTCTGCGCCTCGGCGAGATCGGCGGCGTCCCGGGCATGGAGCTCGATGAGGAACGCGGCGTGGCGGTCGACCTCGATGCCGGCGATCGCCGCGGGGACGTCCGGCTCCGCCTGCGCGACGCGGAGCGACCGCGCGTCCATGAGCTCGATCGTCGCGAGCCCCGCCTCGACGAGCGCCGGCAGCGCCGCCGTCGCCTCGCGGAGCGAAGCGAAGACGAGGAGCCCGGTGGCGATGGCCGGCAGCACCTCGACCGTCGCGAACCGCGCCTCGGCGACGAAGGCGAGAGTGCCCTCGCTGCCCACGACGAGGTGGGCGAGGATGTCGACGGCGCGGTCGAAATCGAGGAGGGCGTTCACCCCGTAGCCCATCGTGTTCTTCATCGCGAAGAGCCGGCGGACGGTCGCGACCTCGGCGGGCTGCGCGAGGAGCCGCTCCCGGAGCCGGAGCAGTCCGGCGTGCAGCTCGGGCTCGGCGATGCGGAGCCGTTCGTCGGCGTCGGGGGCGCCCGTCTCGAGCACGGTGCCGCTCGGCAGCACGAGGGTGAGCGACTCGAGCGTGCGGTAGGCGTTCTGCGCGATCCCGGCGGCCATGCCGCTGGAGTTGTTCGCGACGACGCCCCCGATCGTGCAGGCGATCTCGCTCGCCGGATCGGGGCCGAGCCTGCGGCCGTGTCGCGCGAGCCGCGCGTTCACCGATCGGACGGTCGCGCCGGGCTCGACCGTCACGGTCTCCCCTCGATCGCCGACGACGACCCGGCGGAAGTGGCGGCGGGTGTCGACGATGACGGCGCTCGTCGAGGCCTGGCCGGACAGGCTCGTGCCGCCGGAGCGGAACGTCACGGGCGTCGCGGCGGCGCGCGCCGCGGCGAGCACGCGGCCGACGCCCGCCGCGTCCCGCGGCGTCACGACCTCGCCCGGGACGAGCAGGTAGTGCGACGCATCGTGGGCCATGGCGAGCCGGTCGAGCGCGCGCCGCGAGACGCGGACCTCCGGGCCGAGAAGGTCGGGGTCGAGCAGGGCAGCCGCCTCCCCGGTCACTTGCCCATCCCTGCCGTGAGGCCGGCGACGATCTGCTTCGTCGCGACCAGGAACAGGATGATGAGGGGGATCGTCGCGATCGTGAGGCCCGCGAAGATGAGCGGGAAGTCCGACTGGAACTCGCCGAAGAACTGCGTGACGCCGCGCGGGATCGTGTAGGTCGCCTTGTCCCGCATCAGGATCATGGGGAAGAAGAAGTCGTTCCAGACGGGCACGAAGCGGAACACGACGACGGTGGCGATCGCCGGCCGGACGAGCGGCAGCATGACGCTCCAGAACATCCGGAGGGGACGCGCGCCGTCGATCCGCGCCGCCTCCTCCAGCTCCTCGGGGAGCTGGCGGAAGAAGGTGCCGAGCACGAACGTCGAGAAGGGGATCCCGAGCGCGGCGTAGACGAGGATCAGGCCGATCGGATTGGAGATGAGCCGCCAGGCGTCGAACATGAAGAAGATCGGCAGGATGGCGAGATAGACCGGCATCATCAGGCCGGACATGAAGACCGCCTCGAGCCACTTGAAGAACGGGTGACGGGCCCGCGCGAACGCGTAGGCGGCGAGGAGCGAGCAGACCGTCGAGAGCAGCACGGATGCGACGGTGATGTAGATCGAGTTCCAGATGTACACGCCGAACGAGCCGGTCACCCACGCCTCGACGTAGTTCTCCCAGCGCGGCTCGAGCGGGAGGCCGAGCGGGTCCTTCACCATGTCCGGCTGCGTCCGGAGCGAGTCGGAGACCATGAGCAGCAGGGGCGCCAGCGTGTAGGCGGCGTAGACCCACAGCAGCACCTGGATGCCGGCGCGACTGGCGATCTCGCCGGGGCCGAGGCGGTGACGACGCCGCTTGCCGACCGGCGCCGGCGGTTGCTCCGGCGCCTGCTCGGTGGTCGTCGCGGGGCTGGTCGCGGTCGCAGTCATCAGGTGAGCCTCCGCTCGACACGGTCGAGCATTCGTCTGGCGACGACGGCCACGCCGAAGATGAACAGGAACAGGAGCGTCGCGATGGCGGAGGCGACACCGATGTGCCCTCCGTTGTCCGCCGCGAAGCCGGTGCGGTAGAAGAGCAGTGAGAGGACGTCGGTCGAGTACGCCGGGTCGCCCTTGGAGCCGCCGATCGCGAACGGGATCGGGAAGGACTCCATCGCGCCGATGAACGTCAGGATCGAGACCGTGCCGATCGCGGGCGCGAGCAGCGGGAAGGTGATGTGCCAGAAGCGCTTCGCGGGGGTGGCGCCGTCGATGCTGGCCGCCTCGCCGAGCTCCTGAGGGATCCCGGCGATGGCCGCGCCGTACAGGAGGATCGGGAAGCCGAGCCACTGCCAGGCGGTGATGAGCGCGACCATCCAGATCGCCGTGTTCGGATCGCCCAGCCAGGGATGGGCGAACTCGCCGAGCCCGATCTGCTTCAGCAGGTTGTTCACCGGACCGAAGAGCGGCGACAGCATGAGCGACCAGAGGTAGCCGATCACGAGGGGGCTCACCAGGTAGGGCATCGTGTAGATCGTCTGGAAGAAGCGGCGCAGCCGGTCGAAGCGATGCAGGAACGTCGCGATCGCGAGGCCGAGCGTGTTCTGGAACAGCATCGCGCCGATGAAGAGCAGGAGGTTGTGGCCGAGCGCCGGCCAGACCTGATCGCGGTACGGCGGCTTCGTGAAGAGCGTGACGTAGTTGTCGAGGCCCGCGAAGCCCTCGTTGTGCAGTCCCGCCCAGTTGAAGAAGGAGTAGCCGGCCGCCGTGACGAGGGGGACGAGGATGAACACGGCGAACAGCGCCGCCGCCGGGAGCACGAACAGCATTCCCGCGCCGAAGCCGAGTCCGGCTCCCGTGGAGCGCGACGACTTCCGCTTTGCCGTGTTCATCCTCGTCCCTTCCATCGATCAGTGCGTTCGTTCCGACCGGGTCAGAACTTCGGCAGCTCGCAGCCGGCGACCGCGTCGGCGACCTGCTGACCGGCCTGCTCCGCAGTCATCGTGCCGAGGAACATGTTCTGCAGGTCCGGGCCGAGCTGGGAGTCGGCGGTCGGGTCGCAGTACCGGTAGTTGACCAGCATCAGGTACGCGGCCGGCGAGGCCTCGTAGTCCGCCCACATCTGCTGGAGGACCGGGTCGCTGTAGGTGACGCCGGGCGCGGCCGAGAACATGAGCAGGTTGTCCGCGACGAGCTGGCCGAACTCGGTGCTGTACATCCAGTTGATGAGCTTTTCGGCGGCCTCCTGCTTCGCCGGGTCGATGTCCGCGTTGATGGCCCAGCCGCCGTCGGCGTACGCCGGGACGACCGCCTCGGCGGAGACCGAGTCCGGCGGGGTCGGGACGGGGAACGTGCCGACGTTGATGTCGGGGTCGTTCGTCAGGAAGGTCGTCAGCTCGAACGTGCCGCCGGGGTACATGCCCGCGAGACCCGCCGAGAAGAGCGTCTCCGCGTCGGTGACGCCGACGCCGGTGACGCCGTCGCCCTCCGCGTAGTACTTCTGGAGGTCCTTCACCAGCTGGATCGCCGCGACGTAGTCGGGGTCGGCGAAGGTCGTCTCGCCGCTGGTGACCTTGGCTTCGAACTCGGTTGCGCCGTAGCGGGCCGCGCCGAGGACGTCGGAGACGAGCGGGAGGACCCAGCTGTCCTTGGCGCCGACGGCCATCGGCGCGACGCCGTTCTCCAGGAGCGCCTCGTTGACCTCGATGAACTCGTCCCAGGTCTTCGGGACGGACAGCCCGAACTGGTCGAAGAGGTCCTTGTTGTAGAACATCTGCATCGTCTGCACGACCGTCGGGACCGAGTAGATCTTGCCGTCGACGCCCTTCGAGCCCTGCAGGACCGCGGGGTCGATCTCGTCGAGGCCGGGCACGATGTCGTCGAGCGGCTGCAGGTCCTTGGTCCAGCCCTGGAGGCCGCCGTAGGCGCGGACCATGGCGAGGTCGGGGCCGTCGGAGCCGACGAGCGCCGTCGTGAGCGCCTGGTTGTACTCGGTGTTGACGACGGGCGCCTCGAACTCGACGTTGATCCCCGGGTTCGCCGCCTCGAAGGCGGGGAAGATCGTGTTGTTGTAGATGTCGACGTCCTGCGTGCGCCACGACCAGATCTTCAGGTCGACCTGGGCGGCGGTGGCGCCGTCCGTGGCTCCGGGGCCGGGCGTCGCGCTGGTGCAGCCGGCGAGGGCGACTCCGGCCGTCATCGCGAGCACGCCGACCGCAGCCGTGAGCTTCTTGCGGTTCATGGTTTCCTCTCGGTTCATTCGGTTGGTGCGTGGTGAAGCGGTTGCGGCGCCGCTGCGAGCGCGGTCAGCGCGCGTGCGACGGAGCCGCCGGCGTTCTCGAGCGCCGTCCGCGCGGCCTCGAGCCCGACGTGTGCGATGCCGACGACGATGGCGGCCTTGAGGTCGCCTCCCGCCTCGGCGAGGAGCCGCGTGGCCGTCTCGACGTCGACGCCGAGCGCCTCGGCGAGGATGCGACCGGTGCGGATCCGGAGCTTGTCGTTCGTCGCGACGACGGAGACCATGAGTCCGCGCCATGTCCGGCCGCATGCGATCATAAGCGCGGTCGAGAAGCCGTTGAGCAGCAGCTTCTCGGCGGTGCCCGCCTTGAGCCGGGTCGAGCCGCCGAGGACCTCGGGACCGGTGTCGGCGATGATGAGGAAGTCGGCGAGGCCCGCGAGCTTGGGGGAGGGGTTGCAGGCGATGAGCGCGGTCGTGGCGCCGGACCGGCGAGCCTGTTCCAGCGCCCCGCCGACGTACGGCGTGCCGCCCGAGGCGGCGAGACCGATCACCACGTCGCCCGGGCCGATCCCGGCCGCGTCCTCGGCCCCGCCGGACCAGGAGTCCTCCGCGGCCTCGATGGCCTCGGTCAGCGCCGGGGCGCCCCCTGCGATGTGAGCGACGACGACGTCCGCGGGGAGGCTGAACGTCGGGCGCAGCTCCGCCGCGTCGAGCACGGCGAGCCGGCCGGAGGTCCCGGCGCCGAAGTAGTGCACCCGACCGCCGGCCTGGACGCGCTCGGCCGCGAGCTCGACGAGCCCGGCGAGCTCGGGCAGTGCGGCCCTCGCCGCATCGATGGCGACGCGATCCTCGTCGTTCATCATCCGGAGGATGTCGAGCGGGGCGAGGTCGTCGAGGCCTTCCCCGGCGGGATGACGCTGCTCGGTGCGAGGCGACGCCGCGTCCCCTGCGAGTGTTTCGACCTTCACGCGAATGACTCCCTGGAAGAAATTTCCTGTGTGGGGATGATGTCAGAAATTTTCACTCCTTACGACATTGAGTGCGATGAATTTACATGATCGACACAGGAGCGCGAATAAGCTCGGAGCATGAGCGCGGGTGTCCTCGACGAGGTCGTGCGGCGGCACACCGCCGGGCCGCGTCCCGCGTTCACCGCCGCGCAGATCCTCGTGCTCGTCGACGGCGAGCCGATCGCCGAGCTCGTGCACGGCGTCGAGCAGGCCTATTCCGATGCGGACGGCGCCCCCGCGGCCGACCAGGTCCCCGTGACGACCGCGACGCGCTTCGACATCGCGTCGGTCACCAAGCTGCTGACCGCGGCGCTCCTGCTCGAGGAGCTCGCCGACCACGGCCTGGGCCTCGAGTCCCGAGTCCGCGACGTGCTCCCCGAGTATCGCGGCACCGAGCGGGAGGACATCCGCTTCCGCCACCTGCTCGCGCACACCGCGGGCCTGCCGCCGACCTGGGGCGGCTGGCGCGCCGGGCCCGGCCCCGAGCAGGCGCGCGCGGCGCTGCTCGCCCTCGCCCCCGGCACGGCGCCCGGCACCGTGCACGCGTACTCGTGCATCGGCTATCTGCACGCCGGGTTCGCGATCGAGGCGCTCGCCGGCGAGCCGCTCGACGCGGTCCTGAGGCGCCGCATCGCCGGACCGCTCAGGCTCGCCGCGACGGGCTACCGGCCGGAGCGGGACGAGCCGGTCGCCGCGACCGAGTGGCAGGAGCGACCGCGGCCCGGCATCACCCGCGGTGCGGTCCACGACGAGACGGCTCGTGCGCTCGGCGGCGTCGCGGGCAACGCCGGGGTCTTCGCCACGGCGCGCGATCTCGCACGCTTCGGCGAGGAGCTCCGTACCGGGGCGCACGGGGTGCTCCGGGAGACCGTTCGGACGCTCATGCAGCGTCCGATCGCGCCTGCCGGGCTCCAGCCGGCGTACGAGCAGGCGGCCGGTCCGCGGCTGGCGGACTCGGCGAATTTCGGGCGACTCGCCGACGGCGGCGTCGGCCACACGGGTTTCACCGGGACGATGCTCCTCATGCATCCCGCGCGACGGCTCTCGCTCGTCGCCCTGACGAACCGGGTGCATCCGAACCGGGAATGGAGCGACCCCAGCGTGTTCCGACGAGACCTCGCCGACGCCGTGATCGAGCTGATCGCATGAACGGGGACGTCCTCATGGCGCTCGAGCAGGCGATCCCCGCCCTCCGCCCCGCCGAGCAGCGCATCGCTCGCTTCGTGCTCGACGCGCCCGATGCGCTCGGCGACAGCACGATCACCCAGCTCGCCAAGCAGTGCGGGACGTCGCCGACGACCGTCGCGCGATTCGTGGCGGCACTCGGCTTCAGCGGCTATCCCGAGTTCCGGTTCGCGATCAGCGCCGCCGTCGGCCTGGAGCAGGGCCGGCGTGCTCGGTTCTCCGTCGAGGAGCGCGATGTCGATCCGAACGACTCGGTGGAGCAGGTCGTCTCGAAGATCGCCTACCAGGAGGTGAGCGCGATCGAGCAGACGGCGAAGTCACTCGATCTCGCCGTGCTCGACGCCGTCGTCGAGGCGATCGACACCGCGGACCGGATCGATCTCTTCGGCATCGCCTCGAGCGGGGTCGCGGCGCAGGACCTGCAGCAGAAGCTCCACCGGATCGGGCTGCTCTCGCACTGCTGGCTCGATCCGCACCTCGCGCTCACCTCGGCAGCGCTGCTCACCCCGGAGTCGGTCCTCATCGCGTTCTCCCACTCCGGACTCACGGTCGAGACGAACGACGTCCTGGAGACCGCACGGGCCTCCGGCGCGAGGACCGTCGCGATCACGAACTTCCCCGACTCGCCGCTCGCCGAGATCGCCGACCTCACGCTGACGACCGCGGCGCGCGAGACGCGCTTCCGCTCCGGCGCGATGTCGAGCCGGATCGCGCAGCTCGCGCTCGTCGACATCCTCTTCGTCCGGATCGCGCAGCGCCGCTTCGACCGGCTGGGGGCGAACCTGGAACGCACCCACGCGGCGATCCAGAGCCACCGGCTCGCGCCCGGGAAGCGCCCGCGCGGATGACCCTCTCGCTCGGCGCGGACCGGCCGGAGGAGATCGCCGCGCTCGGCCTCGGCCGTGCTCGGATCGGTCTCGTGACGAACGATGCGGCACTCACCTCGGCAGCGGTTCCCGTCCGGGTCGTCCTGCTCGAGGCCGGGCACCGCATCGTGCGGCTCTTCAGCCCGGAGCACGGTCTCTCCGCGCAGGGCCGCGACGGAGCGCACCAGGCCGACGGCGTCGACGCGCTCACCGGCCTGCCGGTCGTGAGCCTCTACGGCGAGCGGCTCGCTCCGCGTCCGGAGGATCTCGCCGATCTCGACGCGGTGATCGTCGACCTTCCCGACGTCGGCTGCCGGTTCTACACCTACCCGTGGACGCTCAGCCACGTCCTCGAGTCCTGCGCGCTCGCCGGCGTCCCCGCCGTCATCCTCGACCGGCCGAATCCGCTCGGCGGGGATCTCCGGCTCGCCGAGGGGCCGATGCTCGACGAGGCGCGTTGCGCCTCCTTCGTGGGCCGCTGGACGATGCCGATCCGGCACGGGCTCACCCTCGGCGAGCTCGCCGCGCTCTGGGCGGGCGAGGGTCGTGCGTCGGCGGACGTCCGCATCGTGCCGGTGCGAGGCTGGGAGCGGGCGTCGGACGCCGACGCGACGAGACGGCCGTGGGTCCCGACCTCGCCCGCGATGCCATCCGCGATGACGGCGATGCTCTACCCCGGCACCGGGCTGCTCGAGGGCGTGAACTGCTCCGACGGCCGTGGCACGGCACTGCCGTTCCGCGTCGTCGGGGCCCCCTGGATCGACGCCGGTGAGCTGTGGCGCGCGCTCCGGCGGCTCGAGGTGCCGGGGTTCGGCGTGAGTCCGCACGGGTTCGTGCCCGCCGACGGCAGGTATCCCGGCGAGGCGTGCCAGGGCGTCCTGCTCACGGTGCTCGACTCGCGCGCGTTCCGCCCGGTGGCCTTCGGCGTCGAACTCATCCGCACGATCGCGGCGCTGTGGCCGGAGCGCCTCGCCGAGGCGACGTACCCGACCCGCGCGAACCCGTCGGGGGCCGGGCATCTCGACCTGCTGCTCGGCGTGCCGGACGCGCTCGCGGCGGTGCGCGCGGGGCGCGTCGACACGTCTCTCCGAGACTGGGCCGGGCATGTCGAGCCGTATCTCCAGTACTGAGGGCAGCCTCGCGCAGTCAGAGAGGCCCTATGTCCGCGCCGACCGATCGACCGCCCTACGATCCGCAGCTCCTCGAGGCCATCCCCGCCGTGCTCGACGGTGAGACCCTGCCCGTCGACCTCGCCGCGAGGGCGGCGAGGGACGACCGGGTCCGGCGTTCCGTCGTGCGCTGGGCCTTGTTCAGCGCGCCCATTCAGGACGGTTGTCCCAGGCGTACCGGTAGTAGTCGAGATACCGCAGTCGTGCGGCGGCCGCTTCGTCCACGATGACGCGGACGTCGCGGTGCAGCTGGATCGCGGAGCCGGGATGCGAAGCCGTCACCGGCCCCTCGACGGCGGCGGCCACCGCGTCCGCCTTCGCCTCGCCGAAGGCGAGGAGCACGAGCTTCCGCGCGCGCAGGATCGTCCCGAGCCCCTGCGTCACGCAGTGCATCGGCACGGCGTCGACATCCCCGCCGAAGAAGCGGGCGTTGTCGATGCGAGTCTGCTGCGTGAGGGTCTTCACCCGGGTGAGGGACGCGAACGACGACCCGGGCTCGTTGAAGCCGATGTGTCCCGTCCGCCCGATGCCGAGGATCTGCAGGTCCACGCCGCCGGCCGCGTCGATCATCGCCTCGTAGTCGGCGCCGGCCGTCGCGAACTCGCCGCCGCTGCGCCCCTCCGCGGGGACGTGCACCTTCGCCGGGTCGAGGCCGAGGGGCTCGACCACCTCGCGCGTGATGACGGCCCGGTACGACTCCGGATGGCCGGCGGGCAGACCGACGTACTCGTCGAGCGCGAAGCCGCGCACGCTCGACAGGTCGAGCCGGCGCCGCGCGAGCTCGGCCCAGGTCGAGAGCGGCGTCGACCCGGTGGCCAGGCCGAGCACCGCATCCGGTCGCCGTCCGACGAGTTCGGCGATCTCGGCCGCAGCGATCTCGCCGGCGGTCTCCGCATCGGGGACGATGACGACTTCAGCCAATCGGGTGATCTCCTTCGGTGTGCGCGAGCCCGAGGACGCGGGCCGGGGTGGTCGTGACGGCGGCGAGGGCGTAGGCGGCCGGCACGCCCGCGGCCTCGAGCACCCGCACTGCGCGGTCGAGGGTGAGCGTCGAGCCGGCGAGCCGGTCGGTCCCCGCGATCACCGCGCGGCCGTCCCGGACGGCGACGTCGAGCGCCCCGAGCCGGTAGTCGCCGTCGCCCGCGCCGGCGGCGGCCATCGCGTCGGTGACGGCGGCGATGCGGTCGGGGGCGGCGGCGAAGAGCCAGCGGAGGTTGTCGGGGTGGACGTGGATGCCGTCGGCGATGACCTCGATCGTGACGCGCTCGTCCGTCAGCGCGGCGCCGAGCGGGCCGGGCTCGCGGCCGGCGATGGGCCGCATGGCGTTGAACGCATGCGTGAGGACGCGGGCGCCCGCGTCGAAGGCGTCCTGCGCGAGCGACGCGCCGGCGTCCGTGTGGCCGACGGCGACGACGACGCCGGCGGCGGCGAACCGCGCGATCGCGTCGAGCGCGCCGGGCAGCTCCGGGGCGATCGTGATCATCCGGAGCACGCCCTCGCCGGCGGCGAGCAGCTCGTCCACGAGCGCGGGCGAGGGATCCACCAGATGCCGCGGGTCGTGCGCGCCATGCCGCTCCGGCGCGAGGAACGGCCCCTCGAGGTGCGCACCGGCGATCTGCGGCTCCTCGGCGGCGAGCCCGCGGATGACGGCGAGGGAACGCACGAGCCGCGGCACCGGGTTCGCGACGAGGCTCAGCACCTGGCGTGCGGTCCCGTGCGCGGCGTGCGCGGCGAGCATCCGCCGGATGCCGTCCGGCCCGTCCTCGACGGAGCCGCCGCCGCCGCCGTGGCCGTGCAGGTCGACGTATCCGGATGCGCCGCCCGGCGCGTTCATCGCGGCTCGCTCATGATGCGCGCGAGCGCGTCGAGCCGGGGGAACGCCATCTCGCGGATGTCCTCGAGCGTCGCGATCGTCTCCGTGAACATCGGGGCCTCGACGCCGAGCACATGCGCGGGCGTCATGCCCGGGATCGCGTCGACGATGTCCTGCGGGTCCCAGCCGGCGGCGTCCTCGAGCGAGGTCGGGCCCTTCGCCCAGACGAGCCCCAGCGGGTGGTCGGCGTGCGGCTTGATGTCGAGGTAGGCGACGTCGGCGGGGGACAGGATGACCTGCCGGCCCTGGGCGACCCAGCCCGCCAGATGCGAGCCGTGCGGCTCCTCCGGCTCGACGAAGTTCCAGTACTGCGCGATCGTGCCGTCGGGCAGACCCTCGACGCGGGTGATCTCGTGCCAGCCGATCGGCGTCTTGCCGAGGGCGACGACCTCGGCGGTCACCCAGCGGATGAAGTCGGCGTACTCGTCCGGATCCGTCGACAGCGACTCGTCGCCGCCGATGTGGATCCACTCGCCGGGGGTGAGCTCGGCGATCTCGCGGAGCACGTCGCGGACGAGGTCATAGGTCGCGTCGAGGCCGAGCGAGAGCGTCGAGAAGCCGACCTCGATCCCCTCGTACGGGTGCGGCGGCAGCGCCTCGGGCTTCGTCTCGTGGTAGACGACGCCCGCCGGCGCGAGCTCCGGGTACGAGACGAGCACCGCGTTCGTGTGGCCGGGGAGGTCGATCTCGGGGACGACCGTGATCCCGCGCTCCGCCGCGTAGGCCACGATGCGGCGGTAGTCGTCCTTCGTGAAGTACGCGGGAGACGGCTCGAGGCCGCCGCCGACCTGGGTGGCGGCCCCGAGCTCCGTCAGGCGCGGCCGCGACTCGATCTCGATCCGCCAGCCCTGATCGTCGGTCAGGTGCAGGTGGAGCCGGTTCAGGCCGCGCGCCGCGAGCTCGTCCACGACGGCGAGGACCGTCTCGACGGGGTGGAAGTGGCGGGCGACGTCGAGCATGAGCCCGCGCCAGGCGAATCGCGGCTCGCCGCCGCCCACGACACCCACGGAGACTTACTGGAGGCGTTCGCCGGTCTCGTTGTCGAAGCGGTGGATGTGCCCCTGCTTCGGCGTGACGTAGACGCGGGCGCCGGCGTTCGGGTGGCTGCGGCCGTCGACGCGGGCGACGATGTCGACCTCCTCGCCGTCGACCGTCGCGCGGCCGTACAGGTAGCCGTCGGCGCCGAGCTCCTCGACGAGGTCGACCTCCACCTCGAGCGCGTTCTCGCCGGCCTCCGCCGGGGTCGAGACGATGAGGTCCTCGGGGCGGACGCCGAGCGTGACGGCGCCGGACTTCCAGATGTTCATCGCCGGCGAGCCGATGAAGCCCGCGACGAAGAGGTTGTTCGGCGTCTCGTACAGGTCGCGCGGGGTGCCGACCTGCTGGAGCACGCCGTCCTTGAGCACGGCGATGCGGTCGCCCATGGTGAGCGCCTCGGTCTGGTCGTGCGTGACGTAGACCGTCGTGACGCCGAGGCGGCGCTGGAGCTGCGCGATCTGGGTGCGGGTCTGCACGCGGAGCTTCGCGTCGAGGTTCGAGAGCGGCTCGTCCATGAGGAAGACCTGCGGGTTGCGCACGATCGCGCGGCCCATGGCGACGCGCTGGCGCTGACCGCCGGAGAGCGCCTTCGGCTTGCGGTCGAGGTAGGGCTCGAGGTCGAGGAGCTTGGCGGCGTCCAGGACGCGCTGCGAGCGCTCCTCCTTGTTGACGCCCGCGATCTTGAGCGCGAAGCCCATGTTCTCCGCGACCGTCATGTGCGGGTAGAGCGCGTAGTTCTGGAAGACCATCGCGATGTCGCGGTCCTTCGGCGGGACGTCGGTGACGTCGACGTCGCCGATCATGATGCGACCCTTGTCGACCTCCTCGAGGCCGGCGAGCATGCGCAGGGTCGTCGACTTGCCGCAGCCCGATGGGCCGACGAGGACGAGGAACTCGCCGTCGGCGATCTCGAGCTCGATCGAGTCGACGGCGGGGCGGGTGGTGCCCGGGTAGATCCGGGAGGCCTTGTCGAAGGTGACGGTAGCCATGGCTGTACTTCTCCATTCTCACCGGCAGGCACGTGCCGGACGATCCGTAGTGAGGGGTGGTGCTGAGCAATCCAACCACAGGTTGGCGAGGTCGATTCACCATTTGTAGTTACGGAAGCGTTATTCAAACTTGAGCGGATTCTTTGGTGCTCCCAAGGCGGCTGGGGCAGGATGGCCGCACCGACGCCAACGACGGCGACGGTCCTTGACGGGGCAGGCGATACCCCGAAGAAAGAGTGACGTGATGAAGCGTTCTCTCCTCACGATGGCCGCACTGGCCGGCGTCTCGGCGCTGGCCCTGGCCGGCTGTGCGACCACTCCCTCCGGCGGCGCGACCGATGGCGCGACCGACGGCGGCACCGCCGCCGGCTCGACGACCGCTTGCGTGATCCTGCCCGACGCCGCCTCCTCGCCGCGCTGGGAGACCCTCGACCGCCCCGCGCTCCAGGAGGGCCTCGAGGCCGCCGGCTTCTCGGTCGACATCCAGAACGCGCAGGGCGACACGGCCAAGTACGCGACCATCGCCGACCAGCAGCTCTCCAGCGGCTGCGGCGTGTTCCTCCTCGTCGACTACAACGGTGCCGGCGTCTCCGTCACCGAGAAGGCCAAGGCCCAGGGCATCCCGGTCATCGCCTACGACCGTCCGATCGCCGGCGCGGACTTCTACGTCTCCTTCGACAACGAGGAGGTCGGCGCGCTCGAGGGCCAGGCGGTCCTCGACGGCCTCGCCGC
>JAGIAU010000029.1 GCA_017744755.1 Microbacteriaceae bacterium | reverse complement strand
GACAGAGCCGGAGGTGTCGAAGTTCGCGGCGGCGATCTGGGAGCCGTTCGTCGGCAGCAGGTAGATCCCCGCGAAGGCGCCCGCCCACATGCCGGTGAGCAGGCCGAGCGGCATGCCGGCGGCGATGCCGATGGGGACGATCGCGTTCGTGGCGGTCGACTGCGAGGTCGTGAGCACGCAGACGACGAACACGCCGAGCGCGAAGATCCACGGCGCCACCTGGACGAGGTCGCCGATCGTCGCGGAGATCTCGGCGGTGTGCGCGCCGAGGAACGTCGTCGTGAGCCACGCGAGGCCGAAGAGCGCGATGGCGGAGACCATGCCCGCGCGGAACACGGTCGTGCTCGGCACCTCGGACACCTTCGGCCGGCTGATCAGCAGGATGAGCGTGCCGGCGACGAACATGAGGATCTCGATGATCGGGGTCATCGAGATCGGGTCGCCCGTGAGGCTGTGCGGGCGGATCGCGGGGAACAGCCCGAAGACGACGATGCCGACGACGGCGAGGAGGAACACGATCGCGGCGTTGCGGCCCGCGGCGGTCGCCTGCACATCGACCTGCACCGCCTGGCCGCCCGTGGACGGCGGCGGGATCGTGCCCGCCTGGATCCTCGCCTGGATCTCCGGGTCGCGCTCGATGTCCTTCCCGAGCCGCCGCACGACGAAGGAGGTCAGCACGATCCCGACGATCGCCGCCGGCAGCGTCACCTTGAGGATGTCGACGAGCTCGAAGCCGTGCGGCTCCGTCAGGGTCACCATGACGGCCATGGTCGCGGCGACGGGCGAGCAGGCGAGCGCGATGCCCGTCGCCACCACGGACAGCGAGAGCGGGCGGGAGGGCCGGATCCCGTTGCGGTACGAGAGGTCCTGGATGACCGGCAGCAGCGGGTAGAGGATGTTCGACGTCCCCGCCCCGACGGCGAAGAGGAACGCGACGAGCGGCGCGACGAGCGTGATCTGCTTCGGGCTGCGCGCGATGAGCTTCGCGGCGACGGACACCATCCAGTCGATGCCGCCGGCGACCTGCATGACGGACGAGGCGAGCACGACCGACAGCACGATGAGGAGCGCGTCGACGGGCGGCGAGCCGGGCGAGATCCGGAACACGAAGACGAGGATCGCGACGCCGAGGCCGCCCCACAGGCCGAGGCCCACGCCGCTCGAGCGCGTGCCCATGACGATGCAGCCGAGCACGACGAGCAGCTCGAGGATGAACAGCGCGATCTCCATCGGCGCCCCCTTCCGGGTCCACGTGCGACAGACGCTAGTCGAGGCGCGCCCGGCGGCCTAGCGTGAATCCATGACCGATGGCGCTCGCGTCCTCATCCCCGAGGGCACCGTCTTCTCCCCCGAGGAGCTCGTGCACTACGCCGACCCGGACCGCCGCACGCTCGACGACGCGGTCGCCGAGGCGGACCTCCTCGTCGCGCTCCCCCACGCCGGCGCCGCGATCCCGGCGGAGCTCGACCGCTACCTCGCGAGCGCGTTCACCCGCCGCCTGCAGTACGACTTCACCGACGTCGCGACCTCCGCGATCGTGCGCCGCTGGGCCGAGCTCGACCCGCGGATCGTCGCCGTGGAGAACCCGCATCCCCGCCTCGTCCGCGATCCGAACCGTCCGCGGCCCGCCGACCTCGCCGCGGACCTCCGCGAGGCGATCCGCCGCGTCCGCGAGGCCGGTCCGTACCAGCGGGTCGACCTGACGGGCGTCGACGCGATCCGGCCGGTCACGTTCTCCTTCTTCCCCATGCTCGTGGTCCCGGAACGCGCCGAGGAGGTCGACGAGCTCGTCGCCGCCTTCGAGGCGGTCGGCGAGCAGGGGCTCGCGGTCTACGAGCGCACGCGCGACGCCCTCCGCGAGCGCTTCGCCGCGGCGGCGATGGAGCGCGGCGCGCGCGGGGAGGCGAGCGCGTTCACCTTCCTGTCCTTCCACGACACGATGAACCGCACGACGACGCGCGAGGGCGCCGTCGATGTCGAGCGCGAGCCCAAGGACCGCCTGCCCGACGTCGTCGCCCTGTCGAACCGCGGGGACGCGCGGGGCGAGCCGCGCGGGACCGAGGGCGATGCGGCGATCGTCACGATGGACCCGGCGCGGCTGCGGGCGCTCGCCGAGGCGCACCGGATCGGGTTCGCGGTGAGCGACCCCGCGCACGTCGCCCTCAACCAGCCGTACCTCGGCAGCCGGGAGATCGTCGACGCCGGCGCCGCCTTCGCGGCCCGCCTCGCGGCGGCCGGACCGGACGCGGCCGGCGTCGCGCTCGACGCCGTGCAGGCGGAGTTCCGCCGCGAATTCCTGCTCGGCGAGGCGAACGCGCACATCCTGTCGCAGCCCGGCACCGGCTGGATCGAGCCCGACCCGGCGCATGTCGACCGCCTGGCGCGGCAGTGCATGGCGGCCTGGGCGGCGTACCGGAATCGGTAGTCCGATCCCGGACGATCTATTGCGCCTGCGCGGTCGCGGGTCCAGGATCGAGGCCATCCGGAGTTCCGCACGACGAGTGGGAGTGATATGGACACCGCCCAGGTCCCGGTCGACTTCCTCCACTGGCTGCTCGCGATCCTGCCGATCGTCGCCCTCATCGTCTTCCTCGTGCCGCTGCGCTGGCGCGCGCCCGAGGCGGCGCCGATCGCCATGGCGATCGCCATGCTCGTCGCGCTCCTCGCCTACCGGACGCCGTGGGACACGCTCGCGGTCGCCTCCGCGAAGGGCGTCTGGGACGCGATCTTCATCCTCTGGGTGATCTGGCCGGCCCTGCTGCTGTACCAGGTGACGAAGCGCTCCGGCGCCTACGACGCCCTGCGCCGGGGCATCGCGAAGTTCTCCCGGAACGAGCTGTTCATCATCCTCGCCCTGTCCTGGGTGCTCGCCTCCTTCCTGCAGGGCATCGCGGGCTTCGGCGCGCCCGTCGTCGTCATCGTCCCGCTGCTCATGGCGATCGGCGTGAAGCCCGTCTACGCGGTCGCGATGGGCGTCCTCGCGCATGCCTGGGCGCGCTTCTTCGGCACGCTCGGCGTCGGCTGGCTCGCGACCGTCCGCGTCTCCGACCTCGGCGACGTCGTGCTCGCCGCCTTCTGGTCGGGCCTGCTCATCCTCATCTCCGCCTACGGCGGCGGCTTCTTCGTCGTCTGGGTGTACGGCCGCTGGGCCGCCGTGCGGCACGCCTGGCCGCTCGTGCTCATCCTCGGCACCATCCTCGGCGGCGGGCAGATGTTCGCGACGCTCGTCAGCCCGGAGCTGTCGACGTTCCTCGCCGCCGCGGTCGCGCTCGTCGCCCTCTACCCGCTGTCCCGGTGGCGCCGGTACCGCGACCCGATCCAGGGCGTTCCGGTCCGTCCGGCGATGGCCGAGCGCAGCCTCGAGCAGGCCGACGAGGCGAAGCCGGTCATGAACCTCCCGATGGCCTTCGTGCCGTACATCGTCCTCACCGCGGTCACGCTGAGCGCGCTACTCATCCCGCCGCTCAACCAGCTGCTCACGCAGTGGCGGATCGGCATCCCCTTCCCCGAGGTGACGACGGGCTTCGGCGTCACGAACGCCGCCGTCGACAGCTACGCGCCCGTCACCGTGCTCACCCACCCCGGCACGATGCTGCTCGTCTCCGCGGTCATCGTCGCGATCGTGTACCAGGCGAAGGGCTACTACCGGCAGTGGGCGGCCCGCGAGCCCTCGGAGCCGCTCTGGCAGGCGATGCTGAAGGACGGCGTGCCCGCCTCCGTCCCCGTCATCGTGTTCCTCGTCACGAGCCGCATCCTCGACCACAGCGGCCAGTCGCAGACGATCGCGCTCGGCATCGCCGCGGTCGCGCCGCCGCTCGTCTACGCGGGCATCTCGAGCCTGATCGGCGCCCTCGGCGCGTTCATGACCTCGAGCTCGACCGCCTCCAACGTGCTCTTCGGCGGCCTGCAGTCCGACGTCGCCCACCTGCACGGGGTCAGCCCCGAGGCGATCATCGCCTCGCAGGCCGCGGGCTCCGCCTACGGCAACGCGATCGCCCCGGCGAACATCGTGCTCGGCACGAGCATCGCCGGCATCAAGGGCCAGGAGGGCGCCGTCCTCCGGCTCACCATCGGCTGGACGGCGATCGTCGCGGTGCTCACGGGCGCGGCGACAATCCTGCTCGTCCTCTTCGGCTAGCCAGCGGGAAGCAGGGAGCACGCGCATGGACAGGAAGCTCGTCATCGAGACCCTCTCGATGGTCCTGCTGATCGGCTCGATCTTCGTCATCAGCGCCGGGACCACCTCGGGGAACGCGCCCCTGTGGTGGGTCGGCTTCGTCGCCTTCGTCGTCGGCGCGCTGCTGCCGGTGTGGACGCGCTTCATGAACCACCAGGCGGACAAGCCGCATGACATGGGCATGGAGTACGACGAACGCGCTTCCTGAGGCTTCCAGTCCGACGAGGAGGAACCGATGAGCCACCCGAACGGCCCCCGAACCGGCCGACCGCCCGCCTACGCCCCGAACGGCGTCGTCACGACCCCGCACTACCTCGCGAGCTCCGCGGGGCTCGACGCGCTCCGGCGCGGCGGCAGCGCCGTCGACGCCGCCATCGCGGCGAACGCCGTGCTCACGGTCGCCTACCCGCACATGGCCGGTCTCGGCGGCGACGGCTTCTGGCTCATCGCGGAGGCCGGCTCCGGGGGCCGGGTGCATGCGATCGACGCCTGCGGCCCGGCCGCCGCCGGAGCGTCGCTCGAGCGCTACCAGGCGCGTTCCGCCGATGGCACGATCGCGGCGCGCGGCGCCGCGGCGGCGCTCACCGTGCCGGGCGCCGTCGACGGCTGGCGGCTCGCGCACGAGCGCTTCGGGCGGCTGCCCTGGGCCTCGCTCTTCGCCGACGCGAGCGGCCTCGCCCGGGACGGCGTGCCGGTGAGCCGCTCGCTCGCGGACTGGACGGCGACGGACGAGCCGATCCTCGCCGCGTCCCCGGCGGCCGGCGCGATCTTCCTCCCGAGCGGCCGCGTGCCGCGCGACGGGGAGAGGCTCGTGCAGGCCGACCTCGCCCGCTCGCTCGAGATCATCGCCGCGCAGGGCGCGCGCGCCGGCTACTACGAGGGCGTGCTCGGCGCGGCGCTCAGCGGTGTCGGCGGCCCGGACGGCTCGCCGCTCGCCCCCGACGACTTCGCGGCGTACCATGCGGAGTGGGTCGAGCCGATCCGCACGACCTACCGCGGCTACGAGGTCGTCGAGCTGCCGCCGTCGACGCAGGG
The DNA here is from genome assembly GCA_017744755.1 of Microbacteriaceae bacterium. Classification (GTDB taxonomy): domain Bacteria; phylum Actinomycetota; class Actinomycetes; order Actinomycetales; family Microbacteriaceae; genus 73-13. Next base: position 8,966 of record JAGIAU010000029.1, on the reverse strand, counting down.
CTTCACCGTCCTGCAGCTCTTCAACCTGCTCGACGGCTACGACGTCGCCGGCTGGGGCGAGGGCACCGCCGACTACTACCACCACATGGCCGAGGCGGTGAAGGTCGCCTTCGCCGACCGCGACGAGTGGCTGACCGATCCGCGCTTCGTCGATCTGCCGATCGAGCGCTTCATCTCGAAGGCCTACGCGGACGAGCGCCGCGGCCTCATCGACCCGGAGCGCGCCGCCGACATCGCGAAGGTGCCGGCCGGGATCCCCTACGCCTCCCCCCATGCGCGTTCCGTCCCCGACGGCGACACCTGCTACTTCGCCGCCGCCGACGCGGACGGCATGGTCGTCTCGCTCATCCAGTCGATCTACCACGACTTCGGCAGCGGCGTCGTCGCCGACGGGACGGGGATCATCCTGCAGAACCGCGGCGCGTTCTTCTCCCTCGACCCCGCCCATCCGAACGTGCTCGCCCCCGGCAAGCGCACCTTCCACACCCTCGTCCCCGCGATGCTGCTCCAGGACGGCGAGCCGTACCTCGCCTTCGGCTCGATGGGCGGGGAGGGACAGCCGCAGTCCCAGGCCGCGATGGCGACCCGCATCATCGACTTCGGCTACGACGTGCAGCAGGCGATCGAGGCCCCGCGCTGGCTCATGGGCCGCACCTGGGGCACGCCCTCGCGGAACCTCTCGCTCGAGGGCCGCATCTCCGACGAGGTCGTCCGCGAGCTCAAGCGCCGCGGGCAGCCCGTGCAGCCCGTCACCGACTGGAACGACAACATGGGGCACGCGCAGGCGATCCGCGTCGACCGCGCCGCCGGCCTCTACGAGGGCGGCGCCGACCCGCGCGGCGACGGCGCGGCGCTCGGCTACTAGGCGGCGGAACGCATCCCCATGACCCCCGAGATCATCATCACCCTCGCGGTGATCGTCGTCGCGATGGCGATGTTCGTCTGGAACCGGGTGCCGGCCGGCATCGTCGCGACCGGCGCGACGCTGCTGCTCTTCTTCACCGGGATCCTCACGCCCGCCGAGACGCTGAGCGGCTTCGGCGACCCCGTCGTCATCCTCATCATCGCGCTGCTCGCGATCGCGGTCGCCCTGGAGAACGCGGGCGTCGGCGCCTGGGCCGGGCAGCTCCTGCTGCGCCTCTCGCGCGGGAACGCGACCCTGCGGCTGATCGCGATCATGGTCGTCGCGGCCGTGTTCAGCGGCCTCATCGGCATGAACGGCGCCTCGGCCGCGATGATCCCCATCGTCATCGTCGTCGCCGTCCGCACGGGCATCGCGCCCTCGAAGCTCATGATCCCGCTCGCCTTCGCCTGCCTCACCGGCGCGAAGCTCACCCTCCTCGGCACTCCCGTCAACGTCATCGCGGCGAACCAGGCGGAGGACTCGGGCGCCGGCCGCATCGGCTTCTTCGACTGGGCGATCCTCGGCGTCCCGCAGCTCGTGGGGACGATCGTCATCGTCATCCTGTTCGGCCGCTTCCTGCTGCCGGAGCGGCGCAGCGCCTCCATCCCCGCCGACTTCTCCGCGCACGCGCAGACGCTCGTCGAGCAGTACCGGCTCGGCGAGGGGCCGGAGGCCGCGGCGGCCGAGCGCGAGTCGGGCAGCCCGCTCGCCGACACGCTCATCAGCCGCAACTCCGGCCTCGTCGAGGTGCTCATCCCGCCGCGCTCGAAGATGATCGGCGAGCAGGTGTTCCCCGACATGACGACGGAGGACGGCCAGCTCATGATCCTCGCGGTGCAGCGCGGCGGCGAGGAGGTGAAGGACCCGCCCATCACGCTCCGGGCCGGCGACCACCTGCTCCTGCAGGGCACCTGGAAGGCGCTCGAGGGCTACGTGGCGAACCCGCACGTCGTCGTGGTCGACGCGCCCGAGACGGTCAAGCGGCAGACCGTCGCGCTCGGCAAGGGCGCGCCGTTCGCCCTCGCGATCCTCGGCATCCTCATCGTGCTCCTCGCCTTCAACCTCGTGCCCGCCGCCGTCGCCGCCGTGCTCTGCGCGGCGCTCATGGTCGTCACGCGGGTCGTCAGCCTCCCCCAGCTCTTCCGGGGCATCGACTGGAACACGGCGCTGCTCATCGGCGCCATGATCGGCCCCGCGATCGCCATGACGAAGACGGGCGCGGCGACGATGATCGGCGACGGCATCGTCGGCGCGCTCGGCGGCGGCGGTCCGTATCTCGTGCTCCTCGGGCTCTTCCTCGCGACCGCGCTCGTCAGCCAGTTCATCTCGAACACGTCCTCCGCCCTCGTCATGATGCCGATCGGCCTCGCGACCGCCACCGAGCTCGGCGTCTCCGCGCTGCCGATGCTCATGGGCGTCGCGATGGGCGCCTCGGCGTCCTTCCTCACCCCCTTCGCGAACGGCGTGAGCCTCATCGTCTACGGCCCGGGCGGCTACCGCTTCGGCGACTTCTGGCGGCTCGGCCTCATCGTCATGGCGTGGACCGTCGCCGTGACGATGCTCGTCGTCCCGCTCGCCTGGCCGTTCTAGGCGCGGCGCCGCGCGCGCCGGATCCCCCACCAGGCGAGCAGCGCCGCGAGCACCGCCGCGATGACGCCGAACCACAGCGAGCCGATCGCCTGGATGACGGGCACGCTGAAGGCGGTGAGCACGCCGCCGCCGACGACCGGCGCGAGGAAGAGCTGCCGGTAGCCGAAGCCGACCGCGGCGCCCGTGCGGCGGTCCGGGTCGCTCATGTCCGCGAGGATGAAGCCCGTCGCGACGTTGCCCTGCGACTGCCCGAAGTTCGGGATGGCGCGGTCGAACCAGTGCGTCGCGAAGAGCCGCGGCCCGAGCCACAGCAGGCCGATGACGCTCCAGGCCACCGAGATCGCCGTGAGGATGACGATGCTCCAGATGTGCGCGCCGACCGCGGCGAGCGAGAGCGTGCCGATCGCCGCCGCGATGAGCAGGTCGAGCGAGAGGCCCGAGATGTCGTTGACGGTGCGCCGCGACACCAGCTCCTCGCGCCGCAGCAGGCTCAGCGCGAGCTGGACGAGGAAGCCGCCGACGAGCGCGAAGGGGAAGAGCGGGAAGTCGTCGAAGAGCTCCGCGCCGAAGGCGTGCGTCAGCTCGCGCAGGCCCCATAGCAGGAGCAGGCCGAGCAGCAGGGAGATGCAGATCGCCCCGAAGGCGCGGCTGATCGCCCCGAGCCCGACATCGCCGGCGGTGTCGCCGAGGTTCGGTGCGATCTCCGAGAGCCGGCTCGCCTTCGAGACCTGGTCGGTGTGCTTGCGGGCGACATCGACCTTGGGGCTGCGGATCGCCCAGTTGACGAGGACGAAGCCGATGACCGTGCCGGTCACGATGCTGATCGTCGCGAGCGCGAGCCCGACGTCGATGAGCTCCGGCGCCCCGACCGCGGTGAAGAGGCCGCCGATGCCCGCGATCGTGCCGTGCCCGCCCGCGAACGACGCCTCCATGATCGATCCGGCCGCCTCCGGCAGTCCGAAGAAGGGCGTCAGGATGAGGACGACGGCGAACGCGCCGAGCGCCATCTGACCGAAGGCGTAGATCCCGCCCATCAGGACATGCGGCTCGGCGGTGCCCCAGATCGTGCGCAGCGACGGCAGCCGCTTGCCGAGCATGATGCCGGCGAAGACGACGTTGATGAGCAGGCCGGGCAGGTGCGAGAGCACGACGGCGACCGGGCCGGGCAGGAGCTCGACACGACCGCCCGTCCACGCGCCGAGCGCCTGCGGACCGACGAGCACGATGAGGAAGCCGGCGATGACGCTCGCCGGGATGTACAGCCGCCCGAGGAACGGCAGGGCGCGCCGCACGAGCAGCCCCGCGATGAGGGCGATCCCGAGGAAGACGAACGCGAACGCGATCCACTGCGCGTCGCCCCAGGAGCCGAACATGCTCGCACCTTAGCGCGGGGCGGCCTGTCCGGGCGGAAGTCCCGTCCACTCGCGGACGGCGATCGTCGCGAGCCGGGAGATCCCGTCCGCGCCGGTCACGACGACGACGAGCACGCCGAGGCAGCCGCGGCAGCGCAGCACGCGGCCCATCGCGCTGGCCAGCAGGATCGTGTCGGCGAGGGCGGCGACGTGCCCGCAGCCGGCGCAGCGGCCGTCCGTCGCGGTCAGGTCGCGGCCGAGGACGTCGGCGAGCTCGCCGGCGAGCGCGTTGCCGTCGAGGACGGTCATGGGGTGCCTCCGAATCGCTCGGTGCGGATCGCGGCCGGCGCGTGGCCGAGCTCGACGAGCCAGCCGGCCACCGCCTCCACGAAGGCGGTCGGGCCGCAGACGAAGACGCGCGGGGCGCGTTCCGCCCCGACCGCGAGCTCCGCGAGCGCCTCCCGGGTCAGGCGGCCGGGCGGACGCGTCGCACCGTCCGGCGCCCGGCGGGTGAACGCCCAGTCGACGCGGGTCGCCTCGAACGTCGCGATCTCCTCGCGGAAGAACGCGTCCTCCGGCGAACGCACGGAATAGAGCAGCCGGAGCTCCGTCGCGTCCCGCGCCGCCTCGTGCGCGCTCGCCATGGCGAAGAGCGGGACGACGCCGGAGCCGCCCGCGATGAGCTGCACGGGGGCGAGCGCCGCGGGATCGGCGCCCGCTCCCGGAGGCCGCCACACGAAGAAGCGCCCGAGCGGCCCGTGCACCTCCAGCTCGTCGCCGAGCTGCAGGCCGCGCACGAGGTACGGCGAGACCTCGCCGTCCGGCACCTCGTCGACGACGAGGACGACGCGCGTCCCGTCGCCGGAGGAGCCGACCGAATAGGAGCGGCTCGCCTGGTAGCCGTCCGGCGCGGTCAGCCGGATGTCGAGGTGCGAGCCGGCGTCGTTGCCGGGCCACGTCGGGACGTCGAGCACGAGGCGCCGCGAGCGCGGCGTCTCCGCGCGCGCCTCGACGACGCGGGCCCGGTGCCAGGCGACGGGTCGCCCGGCCGTCACCAATAGCGTTCCTCGGTCCAGGGGTCGCCGTGCAGGTGGTAGCCGTTCTGCTCCCAGAAGCCGGGCTCGTCCGACTCCATCATCCGCAGCCCGCGGATCCACTTCGCGCTCTTCCAGAAGTAGAGGTGCGGGACGAGCAGCCGCGCGGGGCCGCCGTGCTCGGGGTCGAGCGGCTCGCCCTCCGCCTCCGTCGCGATCCATGCCTGGCCGTCGAGCAGCTCCTCGAGCGGCACGTTCGTCGTGTAGCCGCCGTAGCTGTGCGCCATGACGTACTCGTACTCGGTCTCCACGTCCGCGAAGAGCCTGTCGAGGGGCACGCCGCGCCACGCCATGTCGAGCTTCGACCAGTGCGTCACGCAGTGGATGTCCACCGTCACGTCCTCCACGCCGACCGCGAGCAGCTCGTCCCAGCTCCACTTGTGGACGGATCCCGACTCCGTGCGGATGGTGAACTCCCATTCGTCCGTCGACAGCTGCGGCGTCGGCTCCGCCGAGAGGATGGGCCAGTCATGCGCGAGGCGCTGCCCTGGGGGCAGCCGCGGGTCGTCCTCGCGGCGGCGGCCGGTGAAGCCGAGGTTGAAGAAGGACATGAGACCTCCGACGGCGGGGCGGGAGATGGATGCGCTCACTGTAGACGCAGGTGCGCGCTGGCGACAGACTCGTCCGGAAGGAGGTTCCCATGGCCGGCGACCGCGTCCCGATCGACGCGCAGCGGACCGACGCGCCGCTGTCGCGCTTCGCCGTGTTCCTCGTCGTCACGGTCCGCGACCGGGACGAGGCGCGCGAGACCGTGCGCGGCGTGGTGTCCGGCATCGACGGGCTCGTGAAGACGGTCGGCTTCCGCGACCTGAACGCGGGCCTGTCCTGCGTCGTCGGCCTCGGCGAGGCGATCTGGGATCGGCTCTCGCCGGCTCGCCGGCCGCTCGAGCTGCGGGCGTTCTCCCCCGTCGTCGGCGCCGTGCACACGGCGCCCGCGACGCCGGGCGACCTGCTCTTCCACATCCGCGCGGAGCGCGCCGACCTCTGCTTCGAGTTCGAGCGGCTCCTGCTCGACGAGCTCGGGGATGCGGTGACCGTCGTCGATGAGACGCAGGGCTTCCGCTATTTCGATGCGCGCGACGTCCTCGGCTTCGTCGACGGCACCGCGAACCCGAACGGCGCCGATCTGCCCGCCGCGGCCCTCATCGGCGCCGAGGACCCCGGCTTCGCGGGCGGCAGCTACGTCGTCGTGCAGAAGTACCTGCACGATCTGCGCGCCTGGGCCGAGCTGTCCACCGAGGAGCAGGAGGCCGTCATCGGCCGCACCAAGGCCGACAACGTCGAGCTGCCCGACGCCGCGGGTCCGCAGCTCGCCCACAAGACGCTCGCCACGATCGAGGGCGAGGACGGCGGCGAGCTCCCGATCCTGCGCGACAACATGCCGTTCGGCCGGCCGGGCCACGGCGAGTTCGGCACCTACTTCATCGGCTACACGCGACGGCTCTGGGTCATCGAGCGGATGCTGGAGCGCATGTTCGTCGGCGAGCCGGCCGGGTACCACGACCGCATCCTCGACGTCTCGCGCGCCGTCACGGGCAGCACGTTCTTCGTGCCGTCGAACGCCGTGCTGCGCTCGCTCGCCGACCCGGCGGCCTCCGCCGCCCCGGGCGCCCCGGACGGCGCCGACGCCGAGTGGCTCGCGGAACTCCCCTTCGCCGACCGCAGGGAATCGCTCGGCATCGGCTCACTGCGCGCCCCGACCGCCCCGACCATCCCGACCATCGCGGACCCCCGCCCCGAGGAGACCCCATGAGCCACCTGCTCCGCCGTCACGCCCCCATCCCCGCCGAGGTCTGGGATCTGCTCGACCAGGAGGCGAAGGACCGCCTCACCGTCGCGCTCGGCGCCCGGCGCCTCGTCGACCTCGAAGGCCCCAAGGGCTGGGAGCACTCCGCGACGAACCTCGGCCGCGTCGGCGCCGTCGTCGCGGCGCCCGCCGACGGCGTCATCGCCCGCAGCCGCAGCGTGCTGCCGCTCACCGAGGTGCGCGGCGACTTCTCGCTGCAGCGCGAGGAGCTCGTCAACGCGACCCGCGGCGCCGTCGACGTCGACCTCGGCCCCCTCGACGAGGCCGCGCACCGCGTCGCGAGCGTCGAGAACGCGGCCGTCTTCGCCGGCTGGGAGGCCGTCGGCATCATCGGCATCGTGCCCGCGTCGCCGCATGCGCCGCTGCGCTGGTCATCCGGCGCGGCGGCCTACGACGACCTCGTCGCGACCGCCGTCGCGACCCTCAAACGGGCCGGCGTCGGCGGTCCCTACGGCCTCGCCCTCGGTCCCGCCGAGTGGGCCGCGATCGTCGAGGGCAGCGACTCCGGCGGGTACCCGCTCGTGCGCCGCCTCGGCGACATCCTCGGCGGCCCCATCGAATGGGTGCCGGGCATCGAGGGCGGCGTCGTGCTGAGCCTCCGCGGCGGCGACTACCTCCTCGAGCTCGGCGAGGACCTCTCGCTCGGCTACGACTCGCACGACGCCGAGGCGATCCGCCTGTACCTCGAGGAGACGCTGAGCTTCCGCGTCGCGACGCCCGAGGCCGCGGTCGCCATCCAGACGGCCTGAGCGGGAGCCGGACGCGATCCGGGCGTTCTACCGGCTCGCCGGGGTGCGGTTCTCCGCGCTGACCATCCAGGCGAACTGCTCGAAGCGGGCGATGATCTCGTGCAGCAGATCGGAGGTCGTCGGGTCCTCCTCGTCGACCTCGTCGTGGACGCGGCGGCAGGTCGCCACGACCGCCTCGACGCGCGCCGTCACGAGGTCGACCGTCTCGGCGGTGTCGACCTCGCCGTCGGGGAACGCGCCGAGCGTCGTCGTCGCCGCGACCGTCGTGCTCCGGCCGTCCGGCACGCCGTGCAGCGCGCGCAGCCGCTCCGCGACCTCGTCGCCGAAGCGCCTGGCCTCCTCGATGATCTCGTCGAGCTGCAGGTGCAGGTCGCGGAAGTTCCGGCCCACCACGCTCCAGTGCGCCTGCTTCATCTGCGTCGCGAGCTCGATGAGGTCCACGAGCACGGCCTGCAGGTGACCGATGAGCTGCGGGGAGGCCGTGAAGCCGTGCTCGGCGTGCTCGAGCCTCGTCGCCCGTGCTCCGTTCCGGGCGCCGCTCGCGCCGCCTCGGCTGCCGGCGCTGCGCGTGTGCTGGGTCCGGGTCTTCGTCGTCGTTGCCATGGATCGACGGTAGAACGCGCTCGGGCGGCGTCCCAGCGGCTTGACGGACCGGTGGGCCGGTGCTAGCCGGGCCATACTGAGGAGGCGGGCACGGCGCGGTGCCGCAGGAGGAGCAGGCCATGCCCGAGATCAGGACCGACGTCGGGATCCCCATGCGCGACGGCACGGTGCTCCGCGCCGACGTGCATCTCCCCGACGCGCTGCCGGCGCCCGTCCTCGTCACCCGGACCGCGTACGGGAAGCACACCGGCATCGCGCTCACGGCCGACACCGCGGCGCTCGTCGCGCGCGGCTACGCCGTCGTCGTCCAGGACAAGCGCGGGCTGCACGCCTCGGACGGGCGCTGGCGGATCATGCGGGACGACCGCCAGGACGGTCACGACACGGTGGAGTGGGCGGCGGCGCAGCCGTGGTCGGACGGGCGCGTCGGCGTCTACGGGCTCTCCTATCTCGGCCACACCGCGATGAGCGCCGCCATCGCGCGGCCGCCGCACCTCGCCGCGGCCGTCGTGATGCAGCCGTCGACCGACGAGTACAGCGACAGGACGTTCCTCGACGGCGTCCTCGCCCTGCAGAACGACGTCGACTGGCCCGCCCTGCCCTTCGTCGCGCCGGCGCTCATCGCGGGCCTGCCGGCCGAGGAGCGGGCGGGCGCCGAGGCGGACCTCGCGGCGCATCTCACGGGGGACGTCCGGTACGGGGCGCTGCCGCTCGCCGACCGCCCCTATCTCGCGCGCTTCCCGGAGCTGTGGGCGGGGCCGCTCGCGCACCGGGAGGACGCCGGCTATTTCGCGGACACCCGCGTCGGCGCCGCCGAGCTCGCGCACGTCGACGTGCCGGTGCTGCACGTCGGGAGCTGGTTCGACC
>JAGIAU010000028.1 GCA_017744755.1 Microbacteriaceae bacterium | reverse complement strand
AAGCCGGAGAGGTCGACGCGCGGCCGGTCGACGGGCGGCGGCGGGAGCTGCACGGATCCGGTCGGCGTCGCCGGCGGGGCGACGGGCTCGGCGGCAGCCGGCTGCCCCGTCGGAGCGGACGCCTCGGGGAGGGCGTTCTCCTCGACGACCGGAGCGGGATCCTCCGCGATCGCCGGAGCAGGCGCCTCCGGCTCGACGATCTCGACCGGAGCAATGGCCTCGGCGACCGGAGCGGCGGCGCCCGCTGCAGCCGCAGGAGCGGTCTCCGCCTCGGCATCGCCGCGCCTGGCCTGCTTCCGGTTCGCCTTCGCCTCGGCGGCGAGGCGCGCGGCCTCGGTCCTGGCGGCCTCCGCGTCGAGCTTGCGCTGCGCGGCGGCGCGGGCGGCCTCGGCCTTCTCCGCCGTCTTCGCGTCCTTGGCCGCTCGCCTCGCGGCGACCTTCGGCGCGCGCCGCTCGGCCCGGCCCTCGACGAGGTAGTAGATGACCGGGAGCACGATGAGCGTGAGGATCGTCGACGACACGAGGCCGCCGATGACGATGAGCGCGAGCGGCTGCGAGATGAAGCCGCCGTGGCCGGTGATCCCGACGGCGAGCGGGATGAGGGCGAAGATCGTCGCCGCCGCCGTCATGACGATGGGGCGGAGACGTCGGGCGGCGCCCTGCTCGACCGCGGTGCGGACGTCGAGGCCTCGGGTGCGGTACTGGTTGACGAGATCGACGAGGACGATCGCGTTCGTCACGACGATGCCGACGAGCATGAGCACGCCGATGAGCGAGGACACGCCGAGCGGGATGCCCGTGAGGACCTGCAGCACGATCGCGCCGGTCGCCGCGAAGGGGATCGACACGAGCAGCAGCAGCGGCTGGCGCAGCGATCGGAACGTGGCGACCATGACGACATACACGATGAGGATGGCCGCGAGGAGCGCGATCCCGAGGTTCGCGAAGGAGTCGAGCATCTGCGATGCGACGCCGCCGACGGCGACCGTCGTGCCGGTCGGCAGTTCGATCTCCGCGAGCGCGGCCTGGACGCCGAAGGTGGTCGCGCCGACGTTGTCGGTGGCCGGGGTGATGGACACCTCGGCGGTGCGCACGCCCTGCTCCGTCGTGATCGAGGCCGGCCCCAGGGTCCGCTCGACGGAGGCGAGGTCGGAGAGGTGGACGGTGCCGAGGATCGTCGGGACCGGGAAGTCGCGGAGCTCCTCGAGCGTCTGCGGCGCCTCGTCGTCGATGAGGTAGATCGAGAGCGTGCGGTCCTCGACGGACACGCTGCCGATCGACGACGGGTTCATCGCGGCCATGACGAGGCCGCCGACCTGGACCTCGTTGAGGCCGTGATCGGCCGCGGCCTGCCGGTCGACGACGATCGCGATGTACGGGGTGCTGGCGGAGACGTTGTCCGTGACCTTGCCGACGGAGTCGAGGTCCTGGACCTGCTCGGTGACGAGCCGGACGCCCTCCTCGAGGTCCTGCTGCGTCGCCGCGTGCACGGTGACGTCGATCGTCGAGCCGCCGAAGCCCTGCTGCGCCGAGACCGCGATGGTGCCGGCGTCGCGGATCCCGGCGATCGCCCGCTCGACGGCGGCGGAGATCTCCGCCTGGTCGCCGTCCGGGTCGGTGACGAGGGAGAACGTCGTCGAGCCGCCCCCGCCGAACGCGGCGCGGATGCTGCTGCCGGTGCCCGAGCCGACGGCGACGTGCACGGTCTGGACGCCGGGCAGGCCGATGAGCGCGTCCTCGACCTGCTTCGCGGCGTCGTTCCTGACCTCGAGGCTCGCGGAGGCGTCGAGGGTCTGGGTGACCGTCAGGGTGTTCTGCCCGGAGTCGCCGACGAAGTTGAGCTTGAGCATCGGCGCGAGGGCGATCGAGCCGCCGAGCGTGAGGATCGCGAGCAGCAGGACGACGACGGGGTACTTGAGCGTCCAGCGGATGACGGGGAGGTAGCCGCGCTGCAGCAGGTCGCCGCGCTCGTGCGTCCGGACGGAGCCCGTGACCGGGACCACGCCGCCCTCGGCGACGGTCTCGTGCGCCGGATCGGCCGGACGACCGGCCGCGGCGGCGGCCTCCGCACGCGCCCGGGCCTTCCTGCCCCGGCCGAGGAACCAGTACGAGAGCACCGGCACGATCGTGAGCGAGACGAGCAGGGAGGCGAGCAGCGCGATGGCGACCGTGACGGCGAACGGACGGAACAGCTCGCCGACCTCCTCGCCGACGAGTCCGATGGGGAGGAACACCGCGACGGTCGTGATGGTCGAGGCCGTGATGGCGCCGGCGACCTCCTTGACGGCGTCGAGGATCGCCTGCCGCTTCTCCTGGCCCGCCTCGATGTGCCGCTTGATGTTCTCCACGACGACGATCGAGTCGTCGACGACGCGGCCGATCGCGATGGTGAGCGCGCCGAGCGTGATGATGTTCAGCGTGTAGCCGGAGGCCCAGATGCCGATGAACGTGAGGAGCACCGAGGTCGGGATCGAGACGGCGGTGACGAGCGTCGAGCGGATCGACAGCAGGAAGATCAGGATGACGATGACCGCGAAGGCGAGGCCGAGGAGGCCCTCCTGCGTGAGCGACTCGATGGACTGCTCGATGAACGGCGCCTGGTCGAAGATCGCGGTGAACTGCGTCGAGCCGCCGACCGCGGCGGCGAGGCCTGGCAGGGCGTCGCGGACCAGGTGGGAGACGGCGACCGTGTTCCCCGCGGAGGTCTTGGTGACGGCGAGGGTGAGGGCGTCGCGGCCGTCGACGCGGGAGTAGCCGGTCGGCGCGGCGTCGACGATCTCGACGTCCGCGACGTCGCCGATCGTGACGGCGTCCGGCCCGGTGACCGTGACCTCGCCCGTCGCGGGATCGAAGGAGGGCTCGAGCGCGGACGGCTGCACGGGGAAGGCGAGCTCGGCGATGTCCTCGGCGCTCTCGAGCCGCTGACCGGCCTGGACCGTGAGCGTCTCGCCGTCCTCCGTGATCTGGCCGGCCGGCAGCAGCAGGCCGCTCGCCTGCAGGAGCTGCGTGATCGCCTGGCGGGTGAGGCCGTGCCCGGCGAGCTCGTCCGCGTCCGGCGTGATCTCGACGCGCTGCACGGCGGAGCCCTGGAGCGTGACGCTCGCGACGCCGTCGAGCCGCGAGAGCTCGGGGATGACGATCCGCTCGATCCGGTCGGACAGCTCGACGGCGTCGAGATCGCTCGAGACGGCGAGCTGGACGATGGGGAAGTCGGAGAGGCTGAACTGGATGACCTGCGGGTCGACGCCGTCGGGGAGCGTCGTGCGGATCCGGTTGATCGCCGTCGTGACCTTCTGCTCCGCCGTCGCGAGGTTCGTGCTGAAGGCGAAGGCCGCGGTGATGTTCGAGAAGTTCGCGTTCGAGGTGGCGGTCGTCGACTCGAGGCCGGGGATCGCCTGGATCGCGTCCTCGATGGGGGTCGACACGTCGTGCTCGACGACCGCGGGCGATGCGCCGGGATAGGAGGTGACGATGAACAGCTGCGGGTAGGTGATCGACGGGACGAGCTCCTGCTTGAGCTGGGTCAGCGTGATGCCGCCGAACACGGCGACGACGATCGTCACGAGCGCGATGAGCGCGCGGTTCCGCAGGCTGAAAACTGAGAACTGATGCACCGGACCCCCTAGTCAGGGGAATGGTAGTTGACCAGGGGCAACCGTGGCCTGGGAATCCGACCGGGCGTTCGGTCGGCGCCGGGCGGCGGAACGCTCAGATGACGGCGGCGAAGTCGTCCACCTCGGCGGCCCGCACCGCGCCGCCCGCGACCCGAGCCCACACCCGCTCGAGCACGTCGAGCGCGCGGTCGGTGAACTCGACCGGATGGGAGAACGGGATCCGCAGGAAGCGCTCGAAGGCGCCGTCCGCCGCGAAGCGCGGTCCCGGTGTGATGACGAGCCCGGCGGAGCGCGCGGCGAGCACGAGCTGCGAGCTGACGGGGCGGCCGAGCCCGGCCCACGCGGTGAGGCCGCCGCCCGGCACGGGGACCCGCCACTCGGGGAAGCGCCGCGCGAGCTCCGCGAGCACGTGCTCGCGCCCGGCGCGCAGCCAGGCGACCCGCTCGTCGAGCACCCGGTCGAAGTCGGGCAGCATGCCGGCGACGACGGTCTGCTCGAAGGCGGGCGTCCCGAGGTCGCTCGCGAAGCGGGCTCGGGTGAGCGTCCGGATGAACGACGGATCGGCCCGCACCCAGCCGAGCCGCAGACCGCCCCACAGCGACTTGCCGACGGAGCCGAGCAGCACGGCGGGGCCGTAGGCCGCGGCGGGGAGCCGGCGCGGCCCGTCGATCGTCAGCTCGCCCATCGTCTCGTCGACGACGACGACGGTGCCGTGCGCGGCGGCGAGGGCGAGGGAACGCTCCAGCAGCGGGGTCGGCATGGTCGCGCCCGTCGGGTTGTGGTTGTCGGGCATGAGATAGGCGAGGGCGGGGCTGCCCCGCTCGATGACCTGCGCGAGCGCGTTCTCGTCCCAGCCCTCCGCGGCGTCGACGGGGACGGGCACGAGGCGGCCGCCGGCCGCGAGGATGGAGTCCATCGCATGCGGGTAGGTCGGGTTCTCGATCAGGACGCGATCGCCGCGCCGCAGCACGGTGCGCGCGATGAGCGTGATGGCGTGCTGCGCGCCGACCGTGACCATGATCTGGTCCGGCGTGGTCGGCAGGCCGCGGTCGGTGTAGCGCTGCGCGATGGCGGCGCGCACCTCGTCGCGGCCGAGCGGGTCGAAGCCGGATTCGGCGAGCATCGCCGGCAGCTGCTCGGTGGCGGCGCGGATGGCCGCGGCGAGACCGGGGTACACCGGCATCGTCGCCTTGCTGAAGTCGATCGGCCCGGTCGCGAGGTCGGGGATCTGCATGGGCCGGTTCGAGGACCGGACGACGCTGCCGGATCCGCGGACGCTCTCGATCGACCCGTCGTCGCGCAGGTCCGCGTACGCGGCGGCGATCGTGGTGCGGCTGACGCCGAGCTCCGCGGCGAGCTCGCGCTCGGCGGGCAGCCGGGTGCCGGGCGCGACGACCCCGTCGAGGACGAGCAGCCGGATGCGGTCGGCGAGCGCTCGATAGGCGGGGTCGCTCGACCGCCACTCCTGCAGGCGGGAGGCCAATGCTCGAGCGCTCAGCGTGATCATCGGGCCACCTTATCGCTATTGGCCTGCAAGTAAAGGGCCAATCATGCGATTGGATTGAGCCATGTCCCGCCTCACCGCCCTCCGCCTCACGCAGCTCGTCCTCGGCCTCGTGGCCTACGGCGTCGGCATCGCGCTCATGGTGCAGGCGGCCGTCGGTGTCTCGCCGTGGGACGTGCTCGCACAGGGACTCGCGCGCATCACCGGCATCGAGTTCGGCTGGATGACGATCCTCATCGGCGCCGTCGTGCTGCTGCTCTGGATCCCCATCCGGCAGAAGCCCGGCCTCGGCACCGTGCTCAACGTGCTCATCGTCGGCGCCGCCGCGCAGGTCTTCCTCGACCTCGTCCCGGCTCCGACCGAGCTGTGGCTCCGGATCGTCTCCTTCGCGGGCGGCCTCGCCGTCGTCGCCCTGGCGACCGGCGCCTACATCGGCTCGCAGTACGGCCCGGGCCCGCGCGACGGCCTCATGACCGGCCTCCGCGCACGCACCGGCTGGCCGATCTGGATCGTCCGCACCGGCATCGAGGTCGTCGTCGTCACGATCGGCTGGCTCCTCGGCGGCGACGTCGGCTTCGGCACGATCGCGTTCGCCCTCCTCATCGGGCCGATGGTGCACGTCACGATGCCCTGGTTCTCGCTGGGGGAGCGCATCGAGCGCGACCGAGCAGCGCGCTCCGCCGATCCCACGACCAAGGAGGCCGTCGCATGATCACGCTGCTCGTCGCCCTCGCCGGACTCTGCGCCTGGGCGGTCCTCGCGACCTTCGAGGTCGTCGCCCGTGACGGCTACCGCGCCATCCCGGTCGACCGGACCCGACTGCCCGGGTAGTCACGGACGGAGAACGTTCTCCCGGAAGTCACCGACTCCGACTTGCGCATCCGCGCGAGAGGCGTAATGTCTCCCGCCGTGACTGCACAGGAGCCCGACGATCCGGGCTTGACGCCAGAGGCCCCGAGGTCCCCGAAACGGTGGATCGTCGGCGAGCCGCTCCCGACCTCCGAGATGGACGGTCAGCTCCTCCCGAAGCGGATCGCGCTGCCGATCTTCTCGAGCGATGCGCTCAGCTCCGTCGCCTACGGCCCGCAGGAGCTGCTGCTCATCCTGACGACGGCGGGCGGTCTCGCGTTCCTCTCCTTCGCCCCCTGGGTCGCGGCCGGCGTCGTCGTGCTGCTCCTCATCGTCATGCTGAGCTACCGGCAGGTCATCAAGGCCTACCCCTCGGGCGGCGGCGACTACGAGGTCGCGGGGAAGAACCTCGGCGAGTGGGCGGCGCTCACCGTCGCTGCAGCGCTGCTCGTCGACTACGTCCTCACCGTGGCGGTGTCGATCTCCTCGGGCGTCGACAACATCATCTCCGCGCTCCCCTTCCTCGACCCGTGGCGGGTATGGATCGCGGTCGGCTTCCTCGTGCTGCTCATCGCGATGAACCTGCGGGGCGTGCGCGAGTCCGGCACCGCCTTCGCCATCCCGACCTACCTCTACATCGGCTCCCTCGTCGTCCTCATCATCAGCGGCCTCGTGCGCTTCGCGCTCGGCGACCTCCCGCTCGCGGACAGCGCGCACTACGGCGTCCAGGCGCACGACCTGACGCAGGCCGGGCTCATCCTGCTCCTGCTGCGGGCGTTCGCCTCCGGGTCTTCGGCGCTCACCGGCGTCGAGGCGATCTCCAACGGCGTCCAGGCGTTCCGCGCCCCCAAGATCCGGAACGCCCAGCGCACCCTCGTCCTCATGGGCTCCATCTCGATCGTGCTGCTCATCGGCGTCACCGCGCTCGCGCTGCTCACGCAGGTGCACTACGTCGAGGACGCGTGCCAGCTCGAAGGGCTCGTCAACTGCGAGGAGTGGACGCAGCCCTCCGTCATCGCCCAGCTCGCGACATCGGTCTTCGGCGCGAACTCGGTGCTGTTCTTCCTCGTCCAGGCGGCCACGGCGGCGGTCCTGCTGCTCGCGGCGAACACCGCGTTCAACGGCTTCCCGCTGCTCGGCTCCGTCCTCGCCGCAGACTCCTATGCGCCCAAGTCGCTCTCGACGCGCGGCGACCGCCTCGTCTACTCGAACGGCGTCATCGCCCTCGGCGTCGCGGCCGGCCTGCTCATCGTCACGTTCCAGGCGAACGTCTCGCAGCTCATCCAGCTCTACGTCGTCGGCGTGTTCACGAGCTTCTCCCTCGGCCAGATCGGCATGGTCGTGCACTGGAAGCGGCTGCGGAAGCGGGGCAAGGCGCACCGCAGGGGCACGCTCGGCGGCCTCGTCACGAACCTGCTCGGCGCGATCCTCACACCCGCCGTCCTCATCATCGTGACGATCACGAAGTTCACGCACGGCGCCTGGCTCGTCTTCGTCGCGATGCCGATCCTCTGGTACGTCATGTACCGGATCAACCGCTACTACCGGAAGGTCGGGCGCGAGATCGCCGCCGACCGCGTGACCGAGTTCGGCTCGCTCGGCGACCACGCGATCGTCCTCGTCGGCGGGCTCACGAAGCCGACGCTCAAGGCGCTCGACTACGCGATCGCGATGCAGCACGACAGCCTCGAGGCGGTCCACATCGCGATCGACGAGGACGGCGCGAAGCGGGTCGCCCGCGAGTGGGACGCGCATCGCATCCTCGTGCCGCTCACCATCCTCGACTCGCCGTACCGCGGGATCAGCGAGCCGCTCATCGCGCATATCGCCGAGCACAAGCGCGAGCACGGCTCCGAGGTCGTCACCGTCTACCTCTCGCAGTTCATCGTCGGCCACTGGTGGGAACGCGTGCTCCACAACCACAAGTCGGGCCGGATCATGAACAAGCTGATGCTCGTCCCCGGCGTCACCGTCGCGGTCGTCCCGTGGCTGCTCGACGACGCGAAGCTGCTGCTCAAGCGCACGCCTCGGCCCTTCCCCGGCGACGACCGCCGCGGCGAGCCGTCGCGCCCGCTCATCCGCCGGCACATCACCGCGGAGGAGGCGACCGCCGCGAGCGCGGCCTCCCGCACGAAGCGCGGCGTCAAGCCGCACTGATCCGCGCTCCTAGGCTGGGCGGGTGAGCAGCACGCGCGGCGCGGCGACCTGGGTCGCGGTCGGCATCGGCGGCGCCATCGGCACCGCGGCGCGCTACGGCCTCGAGCTCGCCCTGCCGCACGCCCTGCACCAGGTGCCGTGGGCGACGGTGATCGAGAACACGCTCGGATCGTTCCTCCTCGGCGTCCTGGTCGCCGCGACCGCGACGCGCATCCCGCACTGGCTGCGGGCCGGGCTCGGCGCCGGGGTGCTGGGCTCCTTCACGACGTTCTCGACGCTCATGGTCGCGGCGGTCGGGATGGCGCAAGGAGGCGAGCTGGCGCACGGACCCGGGTCGATCGAGCCGGGCGCGTTCTGGGCCGCCGCCGGGGTGCTCGTCGGATCGCTCGTCCTCGGCGTCGTCGCCGCGCTGCTCGGGCTGCTGCTCGGCCGGAGGGCCGCCCGATGAGCCCGCTCCTGACCTGGGCGCTCGTGCTCGGCGCAGGCGTCGTCGGCGCGCTGCTGCGGCATGGCGCCGTCGTGCGGTTCGGGCGGGGGGAGCGTTTCCCCGTCGTCATCCTCGTCGTCAACGCGACGGGCAGTCTGCTCGCCGGCGCGCTCGCCGGGCTCGCGTTCTCCCTCCCGGCGCCGTGGCTCGCGATCCTCGCGACCGGGTTCTGCGGTGCGCTCACGACATTCAGCACGTTCTCCGTGGACACGGTCCGGCTCGCGCTCGCCGGGCGCGGCTGGGCGGCGCTGGGGAACGTGCTCGGCAGCATCGCACTCGGGCTCGGCTGCGCGGCGCTCGGCGCGGCGATCGCGCTCGCCGTCGTCTAGCCCCGAAGCAGAATCTGCCCCGGACAGTCGCGCTGATCTGGGGGCAAGGCGACCGTCCGGGGCAATTCTATTGCGGCGGCGCTGGCGGCTCATGACTCCGAGGGGCACCGACTTGGGGGAAGTCGGAACGGAGTGGATCGCACTCGCACCGCGGTGATCAGGTTACAGGGAGGTTACGTGTCGTGGGGGTGCGAGACGCCCCCAGTACGGGGCACACGAGGGTGATTCACCCCGTTCGGCTCTTGCCGGATCGCCTCCGGTGTGCAGTTCAGGCGCGGCGCGCGGCATTGATGCGGCTGAGAGAGGCGACGACCTGCCGGGCGACGAAGCGCCCCGCGCGGTTCGCGCCGATCGTCGAGGCCTGCGGCCCGTAGCCCGCGAAGAACACGCGGGGGTCGCGCCAGCTCGTCCCCTGCGCGACGACGACGCCGCCGGCCTGCTCGCGGAGCCTGAGCGGGGCGAGGTGCCGCAACTCCGGCCGGAAGCCCGTGGCCCAGAGGATCGCATCCGCCGGGAGGAACTCGACGCCGTCCTCGCGGACGCCGGGCGCCCAGCGCACCCCGTCGCGTTCGATCGCCGTGAACATCGGATGCGCGACGAGCAGCCCGCGGTCGATGCCCTGCTGCACGCGGCGCGCTCGCGGGATGCCGGTGCCGCTCACGATGCTCGGGAGGGCGAGGCCCGCGCGCGCCGCCTCGTCCTGCTTCGCGACCGCCTCGACGCGGCCCTCCAGGTTCCCGTCGTGCGTGTCGTCGACCCAGTCGATCGGACGACGGCTCACCCACGTCAGCTCCGCGGCGAAGGGCTCGAGCTCGAGCATGAACCCCATCGCCGAGGTGCCGCCGCCGACCACGACGACGCGCCGGCCCGCGAACTCCTCCGCCGCGACGAAGTCCTGCGTGTGCAGCTGCCGCCCTGCGAAGTCGTCGCGACCCGGATACCAGGGGACGAACGGCGCGCCCCACGTGCCCGTCGCGTTCACGATGATCTCAGAGCCGACCGTGAGCTCCTCGCCGTCCTCGTCGGCGAAGGTCGTGAGGAGCTCGGCGCCGTTGTTCTCCACGACGGAGACGTCCGCCGGACGGACCACCTGCAGGCCGAAGTGCTGCTCGTACCGGGCGTAGTAGTCGGCGACGACCTCCTTGGCCGGCGCCTGCCGGTCGGCCGTGTCGAAGCTGATGCCGAGCTCCTCCATGCCGGGGAGGTCCACGATGCGGTGCGCGGTGCCGATCCGCAGGCTCCGCCAGCGGTGCTGCCAGGCGCCGCCGGCCGCCGGTCCGCGGTCGAGGACGACGAACTCGTTGCCCGGATCGAGGCCCAGCCTCCGCAGGAAGTAGGCGACCGAAAGACCCGCCTGCCCGGCGCCGATGACGACGACCGGCGTATGGGCGGTCGGCTCGTGCACTGGAACAGCCTAGATCGCGGAAACCCCTGCTCGGACGGGGTCTGGAGCGCGTGCGTGATAGACTTCGGGGCGTTCTTCCACCACGCAATCACAGCGTTCGCCCCCGGTATCCCGAGCATGGCGGACCGGATCCACAAGGGGGTCTCGCATGGGGCGCGGCCGTCAAAAGGCGAAGCACACGAAGGTCGCCCGGGAGCTGAAGTACTTCAGCCCGGACACCAACTACACCGCGCTGGAGCGCGAGCTCGCCGAGACGAATGGGCACTCCTCGGAGTACGACGACC
The DNA here is from genome assembly GCA_017744755.1 of Microbacteriaceae bacterium. Lineage (GTDB taxonomy): Bacteria > Actinomycetota > Actinomycetes > Actinomycetales > Microbacteriaceae > 73-13. Next base: position 3,552 of record JAGIAU010000028.1, on the reverse strand, counting down.
TCGCGGCGAAGTACGCCGACTTCGACGAGGAGGACGACGAGTTCGAGGATGAGGACGAGGACGAGTCCTCCGAGGCTCAGTCGGCCTGACCGGCTGCTCAGCCCCGGCGATAGACGTCGCGGCGATGATCGATCCGGATCACTTCGACCTCGATGGCTTCGTCGTCGATCCGATAGATGATGCGGTATTCGCCGCGCCGCGCGCTGTAGTAGTCCGAGAGGCGGTCGTGCAGCCGCTTGCCGACCCGACGCGGATGCTGCTGGAGCGGTCCGTTCAGGAACTCCCAGATCGCGGCGGCGACCTTCTCCGGGATGCGTCCTGAGGACAGCGCGCGCCGTGCTGGCGGAGTCAGGCGGACCGAATGCGGTCCGCGGTTCACCGCAAGCGCCCGAGTCGGCGCAGCTCCGCCTCGACCTCTTCGAGCGAATACGTCTCGCCGCGGGCGATCGCCGCCTCGGCCTCCCGGATCTCCGCCATCGCCTCCGGATCGCTCAGGATCTCGAGCGTCTCCAGCAGGCCGTCGTATTCCTCGGCGCTGAGGATGACCGCGGCGCGCTCGCCGTTCCGCGTCACTTCGTAGGTCTCGTGCGTCCGCACCACGTCGTCGACGATCTGTGAGAACTTCGCCCGCGCCTCGGCGAGCGGCAACGTCTCCATGTACATAATTCTAGCGAACCTCCATCGTGCGCGTCAGGGCGGATTCGAGGCGGTCCACCCGGCACGAGGTCGCCTCGGGGACATCATCCCCGAGGCCACCGACATCGGCTCAGTCGGCGTAGCGGCCGACGAGGCGCACGGCGCCGCCGTCGACGCCCTTCGCCCCGATGACCCAGCCGTCGGCGCCCTCCCCCGGCGCGCGGAGGGCGTTCTCGAAGCCGGCCGGATCCACGCGCACCCGTCCGGCCTCCCAGGCCGCGATGCCCTGCGCGGCGAGTTCCGCCGCGATCGCCTCCGCGTCGTGCGGCTCCACGACCGCGAGGAAGCCGACGCCGAGGTTCCACGTGCCCTCGGCGGACTCGAGGCTCGTGCCGGCGATGTCCGAGAGGGCGCGGAACACGCTCCCCGGCGACCAGGTCGAACGGTCGAGCTCGGTCCACGCGCCGCGCGGCAGGACCCGGGCGAGGTTCGCCGCGATGCCGCCGCCGGTGACATGGCTCAGCGCGTGCACGCCGCCGCGGAGGTCCGGGTCGTCGAGCACGCCGAGCAGTGGCCGCGTGTAGAGGCGTGTAGGCGTGAGCAGCGCCTCGCCGACGACGCCGCCGAGCTCCGGCAGCTCGTGGTGCAGCTCGATGTCCGCCTGCCGGAGGATGTGGCGCACGAGGGAGAAGCCGTTCGAGTGCAGGCCGGAGCTCGCGAGCGCGAGGACGACGTCCCCGTCCCGCACGCGCTCCGCCCCGAGCACGGCGTCCGCCTCGACGACGCCGACCGCCGCGCCGGCGACGTCGTACTCCTCGGGGCCGAGGAGTCCGGGATGCTCGGCGGTCTCGCCGCCGAGCAGCGCCGTCCCCGTCGCCTCGCAGGCCGCGGCGATGCCGCGGACGATCGCGGCCACCCGCTCCGGGACGAGCCGGCCGCAGGCGATGTAGTCGGTCATGAAGAGCGGCTTCGCGCCGACCACGACGATGTCGTCGACGATCATGGCGACGAGGTCCTGGCCGATCGTGTCGTGGACGTCGAGCGCTTGCGCGATCGCGACCTTCGTCCCGACGCCGTCCGTGCTCGTCGCGACGATCGGATGCCGATAGCCCTGCAGCGCGCTCGCGTCCCACAGCCCCGCGAAGCCGCCGACGCCCCCCATCACCTCGGGCCCGTGGGTCCGCCCCACCGACTGCTTCATCAGTTCGACCGCGAGATCGCCGGCGGCGGTGTCGACGCCGGCCGCGCGATAGCTCGCTGAGGAGTCCGTCACGCGATCCAGGGTAGCGGGCGGGCGGCGGTCGGACCGCCGCCGCTGCTCAGTCCGCGAACTCGGGCGGCCAGACGACGACGAAGCGCTCGAAGACGATCTCCTCGGCGGCCTCGTCGAACTCGGCGCCCCGGGCGGCGAACGCACGCGCGAAGTAGCGGCGATGGCCGCCCAGCCAGTCGGCGCGGGTGCGTTCGCCCTCGCCCTCGTCCCAGGCGAACGCCTCGTCGACGCTGTCCAGTCGGCCCAGCCGCAGCTCGACGCTGCGCTGCACGACCCGCGGCCGGCCGTCGCCGCCGCAGGCGATCCAGTAGCCGCCGACGCGCGGCAGCGGCTGGCCCTCGCGCTCGAAGTCGGAGACGACGCCCGCGGTCGCGCGCTTCTGCCCGACCTCCACGAGCGCGACGAGCTCCTCGGCCATCTCGGCCGAGCCGCCGTAGAACTCGGCGACGAGCTCGGAGGTCCAGTGCGCCTCGGCCGGGTTCGCCGCGAGGAACGCCGCCCACATCGCGTCCACCGCGGCGCGGTCGACAGGCGGGAGGGGGGTCATGCGGCCTGGAGCCCGCGCCCGAAGTATCCCGAACGGGTGCGCGTGGGCACGTCCAGCGAGTCGGCATCGAGCGAGACGACTTCCCGGCCGTCGGCGGATGTCCGCTCCCGCCCCCGCTCGAGGCGCCGCTGCGCAGCACGACGATCCTGCGGGCCGCTGGACTCCGTCACGCGATCATCGCCCGAGCACGGACGGTATTCGATCACGAATCCGACCACGCGTCACCTCCAGGACCAAGCCGCCGAGCGTGCTCGAAATGGTAGCGGAACGCTCCGGGGACGCCGAGAAGCTCCGCCGACCCCGCCATGAGCAGGACCTGAGCGGGTTCGGGGGCACGGCGTCAGCCTTCGCCGAGCCCGAGCCCGAGCCGGTGCACGAGGCCGGCGGCCTGCACGCGGCCCTCGACACGGAGCTTCGCGAGCAGGTTCGACACATGCGTGCTGGCCGTCTTCGCGCTGATGTAGAGCTCGGCGGCGATCTCCGGATTCGACCGGCCCGCCGCGAGCAGCAGCAGGACCTCCCGCTCCCGCTCCGTGAGCCCGTAGCGAGCGAGCGGGTCCGTCTCCGCGGCGCCGATCGGCGGCGCCTCGCCGAGCGGGATTCGCGCCCGCTGGGCGAGCCGGCGCGCACGGGCCGCGATCGGCTCGGCACCGAGCCCGTCGGCGATGCGCCAGCCCTCGGTGAGCGGCTCGGCGGCGGCCTGGACCTCGCCGGCATCGGCCGACGCCTCGGCGAGTCGCACGAGCGCGTAGGCGAGCTGCCAGGGCCAGCCGACCGGGCGCCAGGCGTCGACGGCGGCGGCCCAATGCACGGGGTCCGGGGCCAGCTCGGCCTCGGCGAGCGTGCGGTAGCCGAGGAGCGGGGGCGTCGGCGCGTCGAGCGAGCCGAGCTGCGCGACGAGCGCCGGGTCCGCCGGCGCCCCGTCGAGGAGCGAGCGCTCGGTCTCGCTCCGGACGCCCGCCCAGAGCACCGGCCAGAGGTAGCGGAGCAGGCCGGGCTCACCGCCCGAGATCCGCAGCGCCTCCTCGGTCGCCGCCCGCGCGCCGGCGTGATCGCGCGCCTCGCGACGCAGGTCCGCCTCGAGCATGAGCAGCGG
>JAGIAU010000289.1:191-508 GCA_017744755.1 Microbacteriaceae bacterium | reverse complement strand
GGTTCGCAGCACCGTCACGCCTGCGCTCGCCACATCCGGACATGGCATCGCGGCGCTTCGCCGACGCCGACCGCGGTTTTCCGTGCCGCGTCGGCCTGGAGGATGCACGCCGCGGCGACGAGCTGTTGCTGTTGCCGTACGCGCACCAGCCGGCGCATACGCCGTATCGCGCGACCGGACCGATCTTCGTCCGCCGCGATGCACCGCGTCGCGTACTGGCGCCGGGCGAAGTGCCGCCGTACGTGGCCGAGCGGCTGATCTCGCTGCGCGCCTACGATGCCGCGCACCTGATGGTCGATGCCGAGGTCTGCGACGGC
>JAGIAU010000289.1:0-181 GCA_017744755.1 Microbacteriaceae bacterium | reverse complement strand
CTACGAACACCAGCCGGCGCATTCGCCGTATCGCGCGAGCGGGCCGATCTTCGTCCGCCGCGACGCACAGCGTCGCGTACTGGCGCCGGGCGAAGTGCCGCCGTACGTGGCCGAGCGGCTGATCTCGCTGCGCGCCTACGACGTCGCGCACCTGATGGTCGATGCCGAGGTCTGCGAAGGC
>JAGIAU010000288.1 GCA_017744755.1 Microbacteriaceae bacterium | reverse complement strand
GTAGAGCGTGACGGCGACGCCGTAGAACGCGAGCGACTGCGTGAGGTCGCGGTCGGTGCCGGTGGGCAGCGGGTTGGCCTTGGCCTCGTCGAACAGCGCGCGGATCTGCGCGAGCCCGTGGTCGGCGTCACCGCTGAGCGGGCAGCCCTTGGCGGCCTGGCAGTCGGTCACGTATGCGCGCAGCGCGCTCTCGATGCCGATGGCCTGGCCCTTGGAGACCTCGCCGGGCGTGAGGGTCGGGTCGAGCGCGCCGTCGAGCACGAGGCGGCCGACCTTCTCCGGGAAGATCGCCGCGTACGTGGCGCCGAGCTGCGTGCCGTACGAGTAGCCGAGGTAGTGCAGCTGGTCGTCGCCGAGCGTGGCGCGCATGACGTCCATGTCGCGTGCGGCGCTCTCGGTGTCGACGTGGCCGAGCAGCGGGCCGGTGCGGTTGGCGCACTCCTTGCCGAACTTCCCGTAGGTGTCGACGACCTCCTGGATGCCCGCGTCCGTCGAGTAGTCGGGGTCGAACGCGAACAGCTTGTC
>JAGIAU010000287.1 GCA_017744755.1 Microbacteriaceae bacterium | reverse complement strand
GCCCGGGACGCGCGTGGCCGACGTCGACGCACGGGCCACGCCCGGGTTCGACGGCTCGCGCAGCGCCGGTGAACGCGCGCTCGCGGCGATCGGGCAGGACCTGTCCGACCTGCAGGAACGCCTGTACGCGCACGGACGCACCGGCGGCGACCGGTCCGTGCTGCTGGTCCTGCAGGGCCTCGACACCGCCGGCAAGGGCGGCATCGTGCGCCACGTGCTCGGCCTCGTCGACCCGCAGGGCGTCGCGCTGCGGTCCTTCGGCGTGCCGACGCCCGAGGAGCGCCGCCACCACTACCTGTGGCGCGTGCGACGCGCGCTGCCGCCCTCCGGCCGCATCGGCGTCTTCGACCGCTCGCACTACGAGGACGTGCTGGTCGCGCGCGTCGACGAGCTCGTGCCGCCCGACGTGTGGCGGGCCCGCTACGACGAGATCAACCGGTTCGAGGAACGCGTCGCCGCGGCGGGCACCACGATCGTCAAGGTCCTGCTGTGGGTGTCGCCCGACGAGCAGTACGCG
>JAGIAU010000286.1 GCA_017744755.1 Microbacteriaceae bacterium | reverse complement strand
GGGATGGACTACGGCGAGCGACCGGCAGGACCGGTGGCTGGCGGGCGGCCAGCATACGCCAGCGCGTGGAACGCCCCGCCCCCCATCCGGGTGGGAGGCCGCGACCGGGCGCCGCGGCCGGCGCGGTAAACTGTTGCGTCCCCTCGCCTGCCCCTGATTCCCTCCATGTCGGATTCCGCCCTGCTCGCCCTGTCCCCGCTCGACGGCCGCTACGCCTCCAAGGTCGATGCGCTGCGCCCGATCTTCTCCGAGTACGGCCTGATCAGGGCACGGGTACGCGTCGAAGTGGAATGGCTGCTGGCGCTGGCCGCCGAGCCGGGCATCGTCGAGCTGGCGCCGTTCTCCGCCGCCGCACAGCAGCGCCTGCGTGCGCTGGCCGACAACCTGTCGGTCGCCGACGCCGCGCGGGTCAAGGAGATCGAGCGCACCACCAACCACGACGTCAAGGCGGTCGAGTACCTGATCAAGGAGCGGCTGAAGGACGACGCGGAACTCGGTCCGGCGCTGGAATTCGTCCACTTCGCCTGCACCAGTGCTGTCT
>JAGIAU010000285.1:350-583 GCA_017744755.1 Microbacteriaceae bacterium | reverse complement strand
AGCGTACCCTGGCCGAGGCCAACGTGCCGTTCGAGATCCCGCGGCGCGAGGAACTTCCCGAGCGGCTGTCGGCGGTGCTGGGCGTGATCTACCTGGTGTTCAACGAGGGCTACGCGGCCAGCAGCGGCGACGACTGGATGCGGCCGGCGCTGTGCGAAGAAGCGCTGCGCCTGGGCCGCGTGCTGGCCGGGCTGATGCCGCGCGAGTCGGAGGTGCACGGCCTGGTCGCGCTG
>JAGIAU010000285.1:0-340 GCA_017744755.1 Microbacteriaceae bacterium | reverse complement strand
GCTGGACCAGGACCGTTCGCGCTGGGACCGGCTGCTGATCGGCCGCGGCCTGGACGCGCTGCAGCGCGCGCAGCAGCTGGGCGGCGCGCTCGGCCCGTACGCGCTGCAGGCGGCGATCGCAGCCTGCCATGCACGCGCGCTCACCGCCGCCGACACCGACTGGGTGCGCATCGTCGCCCTCTACGACGCGCTGGCGCAGCTGTCGCCCTCGCCGGTGGTCGAGCTCAACCGTGCCGTGGCGGTGTCGATGGCGTTCGGTCCGGAAGCGGCGCTGGAGCGCGTAGACGCATTGCGCGACGAACCGAAGCTGGCCGGCTACCACCTGCTGCCGAGCGTGCGC
>JAGIAU010000284.1 GCA_017744755.1 Microbacteriaceae bacterium | reverse complement strand
GGCCGATCGCGCTCATCGACCACGGCCAGGTCGTCTTCGTCGTCGTGCCGTCGCCGCGGTACTCCGCGCAGCTGCACGCCAAGGTCGTGTCGAACATCCAGGAGATCCGTGCGCGCGGCGCCCGCGTCATCGCGATCGCGGAGGCCGGCGACACCGCGGTGCTGCCGTTCGCCGACGAGGTCATCCCGGTGCCGCTGACGGGCCGCTGGACGGAGCCGATCGTCGCCGTCGCGCCCCTGCACCTCTTCGCGATGCATCTCGCCGACGCGAAGGGCCTGGACGTCGACCAGCCGCGGAACCTCGCGAAGTCGGTGACGGTCGAGTGACCTCCGCGGCCCGCGGCGCCGGGGCGGTGCCGCCGTGCCGGTGATCGGCGTCGGCGTCGACCTCGTCGACGTCGCGCGATTCGAGCGCGCCGTGTCGCGCACGCCGCGGCTGCGCTCGCGCCTGTTCGCGCCCGACGAGCTCGCGCGGGGCGGGAAGGACCTCCCGCTGCGCTCCCTCGCGGGGCGCTTCGCCGCGAAGGAGGCGCTCATCAAGGCGCTCGGCGACTCCGACGGGGTCGGCTGGCACGACATGCCCGT
>JAGIAU010000283.1 GCA_017744755.1 Microbacteriaceae bacterium | reverse complement strand
CAGCTGCACCTGGTCAGCCGCTACTCCGGCGCCTCGCCGGAAACGGCGCCGCTGCATTCGCTCGGTGGCGAGCAGTGGAGCAAGGCCAAGCGCAAGGCGCAGGAGAAGGTCCGCGACGTGGCCGCCGAGCTGCTTGAGATCCAGGCCCGCCGCCAGGCCCGCGCCGGCCTCGCCCTGGACATCGACCGCGCGATGTACGAGAGCTTCGCCGCCGGTTTCCCGTTCGAGGAAACACCCGACCAGCACGCCGCGATCGAGGCGGTGCTGCGCGACCTGCAGTCCAGCCAGCCGATGGACCGGGTGGTCTGCGGCGATGTCGGCTTCGGCAAGACCGAGGTCGCGGTACGCGCCGCGTTCGCCGCCGCCAGCGGCGGCCGCCAGGTCGCGGTGCTGGTACCGACCACCCTGCTGGCCGAACAGCACTACCGCAACTTCCGCGACCGCTTCGCCGACTGGCCGCTGAAGGTCGAGGTCCTGTCGCGGTTCAAGACCAAGAAGGAAATCGAGGCCGAGCTGGAGAAGGTCGCCAAGGGCGAGATCGACGTGATCGTCGGTACCCACCGCCTGCTGCAGCCGGACGTGAAG
>JAGIAU010000282.1 GCA_017744755.1 Microbacteriaceae bacterium | reverse complement strand
GGATCAGCGAGACCACCATGCCGTCGCGGTCGGCGACGCAGAAGTAGCAGGTGTCGCCATCGGGCGCGCGGCGCTCGTGCGCGTCCGGATAGGCGATGCCGGCCGGCACCTGGGCGATGTCCTGGGCCCGCTGCGGGTCGATCAGGCGGCGGCGCGCGTCGGCGTAGTCGCTGGCGATCAGCCGCTGCACCGGGATGTCGACGAAGTCCGGATCGGTCAGCCATTCCTCGCGGTCGGCGAAGGCCAGCTTCACCGCCTCGGCCATGTGGTGGTAGTAGTCGGCGCTGCCGTCGCCCCATGCCGCAACGTCGAAGCCCTCGATCAGCTGCAGGATCTGCAGCGCGGTGAAGCCCTGGGTGTTGGGCGGCAGTTGCAACGCTTCATGGCCGCGGTAGCTGCCGCGGATCGGCTCGACCCATTGCGCGGTGAAGGCGGCCAGGTCGTCGTCGCGCAGCGGCGAGCCCTGCGCGGCGATGTCCTCGCACAGGCGCGCGCCGACGCCACCCTCGTAGAAGCCTGCGCGCGCGCCCTTCTGCGCGATCTCGCGCAGCGAGCGGGCCAGCGCCGGCTGGGCCAGGCGCTGGCCCTCGGCCGGCACGCTGCCGCCGGGCAGGAAGATCGCCGCGGTCGCCGGGAAGCGGGTCAGCACCGGCACGTCCTGAAC
>JAGIAU010000281.1 GCA_017744755.1 Microbacteriaceae bacterium | reverse complement strand
GTGGTGTCCTCGCTGAAGAAGGTGGTGTAGTTCAGGCCGATGCCCAGCAGCGGCGACACCTTGCCGGCGCTGTTGAAGTGGTACTGCAGGGTGAAGGTGGGCGGCAGCTGCTTGGTCTCGCCGACCTTGCCCACGCCCTTGACCGCGATTTCGTGCTTGAACGGCAGCGCGCCCAGCACTTCGATGCCGAGGTTGTCACGGACGAAATACTCGAAGGTCACGCTCGGCTTGGCATCGCTGTCGATCGACAGCGGCAGGGTGCCGCCGGCCAGCTTGCCGTTGTCGGACTTGGGATCGACCTGGTGCACGCCGAAACCCAGGGTCCAGTCGCCGGCGGACTGGGCGAAGGCGGGGGCGGCGACGGCGGCCAGGCCAGCGGCAAGCACCAGCGGAAGGAGCTTCTGTTTCATGGGCAACGCTCTCGTGGGTGGAGTGGCGCCAGTGTCGTTGCGGCCCGCCGCCGGCGCCTTGATCGCAGTCAAGGCACGTCCGGCCTGCCCGTGGGGCGGGTGCTAGAATGCACGTCCGGTTCATCCCCCCGTTCAGTCCCCATATCCACCACGGGCCGCGCGCGCCGCGGCGTCAGGAGTCCTCAGCAATGGCGATCAAGGTTGGCATCAACGGCTTCGGCCGCATCGGCCGCAACGTGCTGCGTTCGGCGGTGCAGAATTTCGGCAACGACATCGAGATCGTGGCGATCAACGATCTGCTCGAGCCGGACTAC
>JAGIAU010000280.1 GCA_017744755.1 Microbacteriaceae bacterium | reverse complement strand
GATCCGCGGCGTGGCGGTCACCAAGGCCGCGCCGGCCCTGCTGGACGCCACCCTGCGGTTCCTGCGGCTGCTGGACCGTCCCCAGGACGTCGCGGCCCTGGCCCCGCTGATCGAGCAGGAGATCCTGTATCACCTGCTCAGCGGCCCCTGCGGCGCGCGCCTGCTGCACATCACCCTGGCCGACGGCCACGGGCACCGCGTCACCCGAGCCGTCGCCTGGCTGCGCGACCACTTCGCCGCCACGCTGCGGATCGAGGCCCTGGCCGATCACGTGGGCATGAGCGAGAGCTCGCTGCACCACCACTTTAAGGCCGTCACCGGCATGACCCCGATGCAGTACCAGAAGCAGCTGCGGCTCTATGAGGCGCGCCGGCTGATGCTGGTCGACGGCCTGGATGTCGGGGCGGCCGGCTTCAATGTCGGCTACCAGAGCCCCTCGCAGTTCAGCCGGGAGTACCGGCGGCTCTACGGCCTGCCGCCGGCGCGCGACATCGAGGTGCTACGGACCCCGGTGGCGGCGGAGTAGCTCTAGGCGTCCAGCACCGACCGCACCTTCGCCGCCAGCGACGGCGAGTCATAGGGCTTGTCCAGCATCGGATACTCGTCCGCCCAGTCGATGGCCTCCTCGCCGATGAAGCCCGAGGTCAGCAGCACCTTCAGGCCCGGATTGCCTACGCGGGCCTTGCGGGCCAGATCCAGGCCGCTGACGCCGCCGGGCATGACCACGTCCGAGAACAGCATCTCGAAGGCCGCGCCGCCTTTCAGCCGGCGCAGGGCGCTGGCGGCGTTGTTGGCGGTGGTGACGCGGTAGCCCAGCGACTCCAGCGTATCGACGGCCAGGGCCAGCAGGGCCGGGTCGTCCTCGACCACCAGGATATGCTC
>JAGIAU010000027.1 GCA_017744755.1 Microbacteriaceae bacterium | reverse complement strand
ACCTTGGAGTGGATGAGTGCGGAGTGCCGCGGCGACGGGAGCAGCACGAACACGGGCTGGCCCGGCTCGATGAGCGCGATGGGGCCGTGCTTGAGCTCGCCGGCGGCGAAGCCCTCGGCGTGGATGTAGGAGATTTCCTTGAGCTTGAGCGCGCCCTCGAGCGCGATGGGGTAGCCGAGGTGCCGGCCGAGGAACAGCACCGAGCGGGTGTCCGCCATCCAGTGCGCGAGCTGCTCGACCTTGTCCTCCGAGCTGCGGATGACCTCGCGGAGCCGCTCGGGCGCGGCCTGCAGGTCGGCGACGATCTCGCGGTGCGTCGCGTCGTCGACGCGGCCGAGCACGCGGCCGATGTGCAGCCCGACGAGGTACAGCGCCGCGATCTGGGCGACGAACGCCTTCGTCGAGGCGACCGCGACCTCCGGCCCGGCGTGCGTGTAGACGGTCGCGTCGGACTCGCGCGGGATGGTGGCACCCTGCGTGTTGCAGACGGAGAGCGTGCGGGCGCCGAGCTCGCGGGCGCGCTTGACGGCGAGCAGCGTGTCCATCGTCTCGCCGGACTGGCTGATCGAGACGACGAGGGTGCGCGGCGTGACGATGACGTCGCGGTAGTTGAACTCGCTCGCGAGCTCGACGGCGACCGGGATCCCGGCCCACTCCTCGATCGCGACCTTGCCGACCTCGGCGGCGTAGAACGCGGTGCCGGCGGCGATCACGAGGATGCGGTCGATGTCGGCGAGCTCCGTCTCGGAGAACGCACCGGACAGCTCCGGGATCTCGACGAGCCCGTCGCTCACGCGGCCGAGCAGCGTCCGCTCGACGGCCTCGGGCTCCTCGCTGATCTCCTTCGCCATGAACCACGGCCAGCCGCCCTTCTCGGCGGCGGCGGCGTCCCACGCGACCTCGTACTCGTCCCCGTCGACGCGCGCGCCGACGAAGTCGGTGATCTCGACCGAGTCCGGGCGGATCGTCACGATCTGGTCCTGCCCGAGGGCGACCGCGCGCTTCGTGTGCTCGACGAAGGCGGCGACGTCGCTGCCCAGGAAGTTCTCCCCCTCGCCGAGGCCGATGACGAGCGGGGAGTTGCGCCGGGCGCCGACGACGACGCCGGGCGCGTCCTCGTGCATGGCGAGGAGGGTGAACGCGCCCGCGAGGCGTCCGACCACGCGCCGGAACGCCTCGGTCAGATCCCCGGTCTCCGCGTAGGCGCGGGCGACGAGGTGCGCGGCGACCTCGGTGTCCGTCTCGGATCGGAAGACGACGCCGGCGGCGACGAGCTCCGCCTTCAGCTCGGCGAAGTTCTCGATGATGCCGTTGTGGATGACGGCCAGGCGGCCGTCCTCCGAGAGGTGCGGGTGGGCGTTCCGGTCGGTCGGGCCGCCATGCGTCGCCCAGCGGGTGTGGCCGATGCCGGTGCCGCCGTCGGCGATCGGCTTCGAGGCGAGGTCGTCGGCGAGGATCTTGAGCTTGCCGGCGCGCTTGCGGGTGCCGAGATGCCCTTCGCGGTCGAGGACGGCGACGCCCGCGGAGTCGTAGCCGCGGTACTCGAGGCGCTTGAGCCCGGCCATCAGGAGGCCGGCGGAGTCCCGCGGCCCGACGTAGGCGATGATCCCGCACATGCGCCCAAGTTTAGGCGGACGTCCGTTTGTCTAGGCTGGAGCGGTGGTCGGAGGCGCGAGCGGTGATGCCGGCGTCTTCCACGCCATCGGGCGCGCGGAGTGGGCCGCGCTCGCCGCCGGGATGCGCGCGCCGCTGACGCCGGCCGAGATCGCGGCCCTGCAGGGCACGGGCGATCAGCTCGACCTCGCCGAGGTGGAGGACGTCTACCTGCCGCTGAGCCGGCTGCTCTCGCTCTATGCGTCGGGGGCGCAGCGGCTCTACGGCGAGACGCGCGGGTTCCTCGACGGCGCCGTCGCGGTCCCCGACGAGACGCCCTTCGTCATCGGCGTCGCGGGCTCCGTCGCCGTCGGCAAGTCGACGATCTCCCGCGTCCTGCGCGAGCTGCTGTCGCGGTGGCCGGGCACGCCGCGTGTCGAGCTCGTGACGACCGACGGCTTCCTGTACCCGAACGCGGAGCTCGTCCGCCGTGACCTGCTGCAGCGCAAAGGCTTCCCGGAGTCGTACGACCGCCGCGCGCTCGTCGACTTCGTCTCGGCGATCAAGGCGGGCGAGCCCGAGGTCCGCGCACCCCTCTACTCGCATCTCGTGTACGACATCGTGCCGGGCGCGGAGGTCGTCATCCGCCGTCCGGACGTGCTCATCGTGGAGGGCCTCAACGTCCTGCAGCCGGCCCCGCAGGGCCAGGCGCTCGCGCTGGCCGACCTGTTCGACTTCTCGATCTACGTCGACGCGGCGACGAGCGACATCGAGGACTGGTACGTGGAGCGCTTCCTGCGGCTGCGCCAGGGATCGTTCGCCGATCCCTCGTCCTATTTCCACCGCTACGCGGGGCTGTCGGACGCCGAGGCCGTCGCGACCGCGCGCGACATCTGGGACCGCATCAACGGCAGGAACCTCGTGGAGAACGTGCTCCCGACGCGCGAGCGCGCGCGCCTCGTCCTCCGCAAGGGTCCGAACCACGTCGTCGACCGGGTGCTGCTGCGGAAGATCTGAATCGCGGACCGAGCAGGTCCCTCGGCCGGCCACCGCATCGCTTGTACGGATGTCAGTATGATGACTCCCGGTGCCGGCCTGATCCGGGCTTCCCTGTATGCGTGAGGATGCGCGTGGTCGACAGTTCCCTTGCTCTGCCCCTCTATCACCAGGTCGCGGGGGTCCTGCGCCAGCGGATCAACGACGGCGAGTACGCCGTCGGGGGCAAGCTCGTGTCCGAGGACGAGCTCGCGGCCGAGTTCTCGGTGAGCCGCGCGACGATCCGGCAGGCGGTCGGCGAGCTCGTCGTCGAGGGGCTCGTCATCCGCAAGCAGGGCAGCGGCACGTTCGTGCAGCCGCGCAACCCGAAGGTGCTGCAGCAGCGCTTCCGCGGCTCGCTCGGCGATCTCATCCGCGAGTCGCACTCGGCGAAGACGCGCGACATCACGATCACGCACGACGAGCGCCTGCCCGACCAGATCGCGAACGCGCTGCGGCTCGACGTGCCGCGCGGCACGGTGGTGCGCCGGACGCGGATCATGTCGAACGAGCCGTTCGCCTACACGGTCACGCATCTGCCGCCGGATCTCGGCGCGCTGCTCACCGCGCCGTCGCTGCGCTCCCGGGCGCTCATGGAGGTCCTCATCGAGCAGGGCGTGCGGCTCACGAGCGCGACGCAGGCGATCCGCGCGACGCTCGCGGACGCGGAGGTGGGCTCGCGGATCGAGGCGGGCCTCGGCTCGGCCGTGCTGTACGTGGAGCGGCTCGTGAGCGACGCGTCCGGTCGACCGGTCGAGTTCGTCCAGTCCTGGTACCGGGGCGACCGCTACGAGTACACCGTGAACCTCGACCTCGCCGAGGCCGGCGAGGGGCTCTACGAGCAGCTCGCCTGAGCGGCTGCGTCGTCCTATAGGTATGGATGTATGTATGTCCATACGACTCACTGATATCCTCGTCGCATGACCTCAGCGGAACTCGACGGCAAGGTCGCCGTCGTCACGGGCGGCGGCGCCGGAATCGGCCGCGGCATCTGCCTCGACCTCGCGGCGGCGGGCGCGAGCGTCGTCGTCGTGGACCGCAGCGACCCCTCGCCCGTCGCCGACGAGATCGTCGCGGCAGGAGGCGCCGCGATCGCCGTCGTCGCCGACGTGACCTCCGAGGCCGACATGCGGGCCGCGGCCGACGCGGCGACCCGAGCATTCGGGGGCATCGACGTCCTCGTCAACAACGCCGGCATCTTCGCCTCGCTGCGCCAGCGGCCCTTCGAGGAGATCCCGCTCGAGGAATGGCGGCTCGTCTTCGACGTGAACGTGCTCGGCGTCGCCCTCGCCGCGCGCAGCGTCCTCGCCGCGATGCGCGCGAGGGGCGGCGGCTCGATCGTCAACATCGCCTCCACGACGGCCTTCAAGGGCAGCGCGCTGCCGCACTACTCGAGCAGCAAGGGCGCCGTGCTCGCCCTCACGAAGAACCTCGCGCGCGAGCTCGGCGCCGACGCCATCCGGGTCAACGCCGTCGCCCCCGGCTTCACGGTCAGCGCGGGCGTCGAGCAGAACGCCGACGAGACCGCGCGGATGCGCGCGAACGCCGCGGGCAGCCGCGTCCTCCGGCGCGAGATGGTGCCGGACGACGTCGTCGGCGCGGTGCGCTTCCTCGCCGGCCCGGCGTCCGCGTTCATCACCGGCCAGACCGTCGTCGTCGACGGCGGCGCCTACTTCCACTAGGAGCCCGGATTGCTGACCATCGGCATCGACGAGCTCGAGCGGCGCGTCGGCGAGGAGCTCGGCACGAGCCCGTGGCTGGAGATCGCGCAGCAGCGGATCGACGCGTTCGCCGACGCGACCGACGACCGGCAGTGGATCCACGTCGACCCGGCGCGCGCCGCCGCCGGCCCATACGGCGCGACGATCGCGCACGGCTTCCTCACGCTCTCGCTGCTGCCGGCGCTCGCCGCCGGGGCCTACGCGGTCCACGGCGCGAGCACCCGGGTCAACTACGGCCTCGACCGCGTGCGCTTCCCGGCGCCCGTGCGCGTCGGATCGCGCATCCGGGGTCGCATCTCGCTCGTCGCCGCGGAGCGCACCGATCGCGGCGTCCGCGCCACGCTGCGCACCGAGGTCGAGATCGAAGGATCGGACAAGCCCGCCTGCGTCGCCGACTCGGTGACGCTGTTCGTCCGCGGGACCGCCGACGAGGCCGTCGGCGGAGCCGGCCGCGAGGGAGAGGACCGCACATGAGCGATGGACTGCTCGAAGGCCGCGTCGCCGTCGTCACGGGGGCGGCGCAAGGGCTCGGCTACGCGATCGCCGAGCTGTTCGCCGCGCACGGCGCGCGGCTCGTCATCGGCGACATCGACGGGGCGGCCGCGAGCGCGGCGGCCGCGCGGCTCGGCGCCGCGGAGCGCGCGATCGGCATCGCCTGCGACGTCACGGACGACGAGCAGGTCGAGGCCCTCGTCCGCGCCGCCGTCGACGCGTACGGCCGGCTCGACGTCATGGTGAACAACGCGGGCATCACCCGTGACGCGACGATGCGGAAGATGCCGCTGACGGACTTCGAGCTCGTGCTCGACGTGCACCTCAAGGGCACCTGGCTCGGCACCCGCGCAGCCGCCGGCGTCATGCGCGAGCTCGGCGCGCCGGGCTCGATCATCAACATGTCGTCGATCTCCGGCAAGGTCGGCAACGCCGGCCAGACGAACTACAGCGCCGCGAAGGCCGGCATCGTCGGCCTCACGAAGGCGGCGGCGAAGGAGGTCGGCTTCGCCGGCATCCGGGTCAACGCGCTGCAGCCCGGCATCATCGAGACCGCCATGACGGCGAAGCTCTCCCCCGAGATCCGCCAGTCCCGCCTCTCCGACATCCCCCTCGGCCGCTTCGGCGAGCCCGAGGAGGTCGCGAAGGTCGCGCTGTTCCTCGCGAGCGACCTGTCGAGCTACGTCACCGGCGTCACGATCGAGATCGCCGGCGGACGTCACATCTGAGATCCGGCCGGCGCGCCACGGTCACGAACTCGCGCGCCGGCCGGGTCTCGCCCCGCCGCGCGGCGCGCGACGGCTACCGGTTCAAGAACGCGTCGACGGCGGCGCGGTGCTCCTCCGTCGTGTACGCGATGGCCTGCGCCTCGCCGCCGAGCGCGGCGATCCGGTCGAGCGGCGACTCGAAGGTGCGCGAGACGATCGACTTCATGAGCGCGATGGCCGGGCGCGAGTTCGCGGTGAACTGCTCCGCGTAGGCGAGCGTGTCGTCGATGAGGCCGCCCTCCGGGGCGAGCCGGTCGACGAGCCCGAGCCGCAGCGCCTCCTCGGCCGCGACGGTGCGCCCCGAGTAGATGAGCTCCTTGGTGCGCTGCAGGCCGATGCGGCGCGGCAGGAAGTACATCCCGCCGCCGTCGGGGATGAGCCCGCGCCTGACGAACGATGAGGCGAACTTCGCCTCCGGGGCCGCGACGATGAAGTCGCACGCGAGCGCGAGATCGAGGCCGAGGCCGACCGCGGCGCCGTTCACGGCGGCGATGGTGATCCGGTCGCTCTCCGTGAGCGCGGCGACGAAGTCCGCGGTGCGCCGCTGCCGGCGCCAGCCGTCGAAGGCCACCTTCCCCGAGCCGGCCGCCAGCCGCCCCTGCATCGCCTTGACATCGCCGCCCGCGCAGAAGGCGCTGCCGGCTCCGGTGAGGACGATCGCCCGCACCGCATCGTCGGCGGAGACCTCCGCGAGCGCCGCGCTGAAGGCCTCGCGCATCGCGTCGTCGATCGCGTTCCGCGCATCGGGCCGATTGAACGTCAGGATCGCGGCCGCGCCGCGGCGCTCGACCAGGACGCGGGGCTCTTCGCTCATCTCGGTCTCCTCGGGCTCAGCGGGACAGGCCGGCGAGGTTGATGTACTTCAGCTCGAGCCAGTCGTCGATGCCGTACTTGGACCCCTCGCGTCCCAGCCCGGACTGCTTGACGCCGCCGAACGGCGCCATCTCGTTCGAGACCCGGCCCGTGTTCACGCCGACCATACCGGTCTCCAGCGCCTCGGAGACGCGGAACACCCGGCCGAGGTCGTGGGTGTACAGGTAGGCGACGAGTCCGTACTCGGTGTCGTTCGCCTTCCCGATGACCTCGTCCTCGTCGTCGAACACGGCGATCGACGCGATCGGCCCGAAGGTCTCGTCGCTCCACGGCAGCATGTCCGACTCGAGGCCCGTGATGACGGTCGGCTCGTAGAAGGTGCGCCCGAGCTCGTGCGGGCGGCCGCCGGTGAGCACCCTGGCGCCGTGGTCGACCATGTCCTGGACATGCGCCTGGACCTTGTCGAAGCCCTTCGCGTCGATGATCGGGCCCATCTCCACGCCCGCGTCGAAGCCGTTGCCGACGCGCACGCGCGCCGCCCGGGCGCGCAACGCCTCGTTGAACGCATCGGCGGCGCCGCGCTGCACGAAGATGCGGTTCGCCGCGGTGCAGATCTGGCCGGCGTTGCGGAACTTCGCGGAGACGACGCCCTCGACGGCCTGGTCGATGTCCGCGTCGTCGAACACGATGAACGGCGAGTTGCCGCCGAGCTCCATCGACACCTTCTGGATGTGCTCCGACGCCTGGCGCAGCAGGTGGCGGCCCACGCCGGTCGAGCCGGTGAAGCTGAGCTTGCGCACGACGGGATTGCCGGTCAGCTCGTCGCCGACCGCCGACGCCCGGTCGGTCGTCACGATGTTGAACACGCCGGCCGGCAGGCCCGCCCGTGCGCCGAGCTCGGCGAACGCCGTCGCCGTGAGCGGCGTGAGGGCGGCCGGCTTCAGGACGAAGGTGTTCCCCGCGGCGAGCGACGGGCCGACCTTGCGGGTGATCATCGCGGCCGGCAGGTTCCACGGCGTGATGCCGGCCGTGACGCCGATCGGCTGCTTCAGCACGATGATGCGGGCGTCCGGCGTGTTCGACGGGATGACGTCGCCGTAGAGCCGCCGGCCCTCCTCCGCGAACCAGTCGAGGTACCCGGCGGAGTAGACGACCTCGCCGCGCGCCTCGTCCCACGGCTTGCCCTGCTCGGCCGTGAGGATCGCCGCGAGGTCGTCGGCGTGCTCCCGCACGAGGTCGGCCCAGCGGCGCAGGATCCGCGAGCGCTCGATCGCGCTCAGCGCGCGCCAGCCCGGAAGGGCGCGCTCGGCGCTCGCGACGGCCGCGCGGGTCTCCTCGGCGCCCATGCGCGGCAGGATCGCGAGGGTCTCGCCGGTCGCCGGATTGAGGACGGGGAAGCCGTCGCCCTCGGCGGGGATCCATTCGCCATCGATGTACGCGGCCGCGCGCAGGAGCTGCGGGTCGCGCAGGCGGCCGTCGAGGGACGGGGCGAGGATGGTCATCGTGTGCCTCCGGAGATCAGTGCGGCGAGCCCGCGGGCGGCGCGCGCCGAGTTCGTGTACCACGGTACGTTCAGCTCGTTGAGGATCTCGACGCAGGAGGCCGCGGGCTTCGTGTAGCTGTAGATCGCGTACGGGACGGGCCCGGTCGCCGCGAGGTCGGCGAGCGCCTCGCGGTCGCCGCTCAGCCGGCCGGAGGACGACAGGGACGTCGCGAGGATGACGAGGTCGACCTCGCCCGTCTCCATGAGCGCGCGCATCGGAGGGACGAACGAGCCGCCGGCGAGGAACTGCGCCGTCAGGTCGACGGGGTTCGCCGGAGAGCCGTAGCTCGGCATGTGCTCCGCCAGGACCGCCCGCGTCCCGTCGGTGAGCGCGGGCACTTCGAAGCCGTGCTCCACGAGCGAGTCGGCGAGCCATACGCCGGCGCCGCCGGAGGTGGTAACGATGCCGACGCGGCGGCCCGCGAGCTGCCCCGACTTGCTCACGGCCTGCAGGACGTCGATGAGCTCGTCGTTGTCGGAGGCGCCGATCGCGTGGGCGCGTTCCAGCAGGACGCGGTACTCGGCCGGGTCGCCGGTCGCATGCGCGGTGTGCGCGAGGGCGCCGCGACTGCCGGCGTCGGTGCGGCCGAGCTTCGCGACGACGAGGTGCTTGCCCGCGGCCGCGAGGCGCTCGCCCACGCGGACGAGCTCCTCCTGGTCGCGGACGCCCTCGATGACGAGGACGACGGTCTCGATGAGCGGATCGTCCGCGAAGCCGTCGGCGATCTCGAGCGCGTCGATGTCGATCTCGTTGCCGGTCGTCGCGATGTAGTTGTAGCCGAGGCCGACCTCGGTGCCCCAGCCGGCGACGGCGAAGCCGAGGCCGCCGCTCTGGGAGACGATCGCGATGCCGCCCTCCTTGAGCCGGCTGCCCGTGCGGTGGATGTCGAGGACGGGGCTGAAGGTCATCGGCGCCGAGGCGGGGAGGCTCGCGAGCCCCTCGCAGTTCGGCCCCATGATCCGCATCGGGCTCGCCTCCAGCTCCGCGGCGACCGGCCCGAGGAGGTCCGCGCCGCGGCCCTGGCCCTCGCCGAATCCGGAGCTCATGACGACGGCGACCGCGACGCCGGCGCGCGCGCAGTCCAGGAGCACGCCGGGCACGAGGTGCGCCTTGACGGCGATGAGCGCGACGTCGACCTGCTCCGGCACGTCGAGGATCGACGGGTAGCTCTTGAGGCCCTGGACCTCCTCGCGCTGCGGGTTGACCGGGTAGACGCTGCCGGCGAAGCCGTAGCTCGCGAGGAAGCCGATGGGCCGGCCGCCGAGCGCCTCCGGGTTCGACGAGGCCCCGATGAGGGCGATGCTGCGCGGGTGGAGCAGGGCGTCGACGAGCGCCGGGCGCTGCGTGCTGACTGCGATCGCGGAACCGTCGTTCATGATGGAGTGCCTCCCGATGCCTGGCTTAGAAGTAGACGGCGTCGCCGACACCGCCGGTGAGGGCGACGACCTCGCCGGTGAGCGCGACCGAGAGCGGGGACGCGAGGAAGGTCACGAAGTACGCGATCTCCTCCGCGGTGACGAGCCGGCCGAGCGAGGTGCGGTCGGAGATCTTCGCGAGATGCTCCTCGGCGGTGCGGCCGCGGCGGGCGGCCATCCGCTCGAGACGGTCGGGCAGCTCGTCGGTGACGGTCGTGAAGGGGTGGACGGCGTTCACGGTGATGCCGTCGCGGCCGAGCTCCATCGAGAGCACCTTGGTGAGGTTGACGACGGCCGAGTTGCGTGCGCCGGCGGAGATCGAGCCGGCCTCCCGGGAGGTGTGCCCCGCGAGGTTGATGATGCGGCCGAAGCCGTTCGCCTTCATGTGCGGGACGACCGCGCGCGACATCCGCAGGATGCCGACGAACTTGTCCTCGAAGGAGCGGAGCACGAACTCGTCGGTGATGTGCTCGAAGTCCTCCGGCGCGTTCCCGCTGACCTCGGCGCCGGAGTTGATGAGGATGTCGATGCCGCCGAACTCCTCCGCGACCTGGGCGACCATCGCCGTGACGGAGTCGGCGTCGCGCAGCTCGACCTGGACGGGCAGCAGCCGGCCGCCGCCTTCGACGCCCATCGCCTCGATGGCCTTCGCGGCGCGGTCGATGCTCCGGCTGCAGACGGCGACATCGATCCCCTCGAGCGCGAACTGCCGCGCGATCTTGAAACCGATGCCCGCGCTGCCACCGGTGACGATCGCGCGCTTGCCGCTGAGCTGGAGGTCCATGGCTATCCGTTCTCCGCGACCGCATCACGGCCGGGGTGCTTATGGGAGGGAGCTGAGGGAGACTGTCCACACCGCTGTGAGAGCAGATCGCCCATCCATCAGGTCATACGTATGTCCGTATGTATTGTAGTTAGCATCTTAAGCGGATTCCGCGAGCAAAGTCCAACGGACGGGAACCGTTCACGAAGGAGTGGGCAGAGCACATGACCGAGACGCGAGACGAGACCCTGACTCCGCTGGCCGACGCCCCGGCGCCGGGCTCCAACCGGGCGGCGGACCTGCTCGAGGACCTCCTCCTGCGCGCGGGCCAGCCCGGCGCGGACGGACTCGTCGAGTTCGTCGGCGCCGACCCGGTCCTGCCGACGCCCTTCCCCATGGCCGAGTTCGGCGCGGCCGCGATCGGCGCCGCAGCGCTCCAGGCCGCGCGGCTCCACCGCGAGCGCACCGGCCTCGAGCAGACCGTCCGCGTCCCGCTCGACGCCTCCGCCGCCGCGATGCGGGCGTGGCGCTATCTGCACGACGTGCCCCGGCGGCCCGAAGCCGGCGGCGCTCCGCCCGTCGCGTTCTACCGGACCGGGGACGGCAGGTGGCTGTTCCTGCACCGCCTCGCCGCCCATCACCTCGAGCGCGCGCTCGCCGTCCTCGGCACGGGGGAGGACGAGGACGAGATCGTCCGCGCCATCGGGCGCCGCGACGCCGCCGAGCTCGAGGAGGCGATCATGGCCGCCGGCGGCTGCGCAGCCGCCGTCCGCGACCGCGAGGAATGGGCGGCGCACCCCCAGGCCGCCGCGATCGCCGGGATGCCGCTCTTCCGCATCACGAAGATCGGCGAGAGCGAGCCCGTCCCCGTCGGCGACGGTCTGCGTCCGCTCGGCGGTCTCCGCGTCCTCGACCTGACGCGCGTGCTCGCCGGCCCCACGGCGGCGCGCACGCTCGCCGAGCAGGGCGCCGACGTCCTCCGGATCGGATCGCCGCGCTACCCGGACACCTTCCGCATGGTCCAGGACACCGGGCACGGCAAGCGCTCCACCGTGCTCGACCTGCGCGACGGCGGGGACCTCGAGGCGCTGCGCGGCCTGCTCGCGGGCGCCGACGTCTTCTCCCAGGGCTACCGCCCGGGCGCCATCGCGTCCTTCGGCCTCGCGCCGGCAGAGCTCGCCGAGCTCCGGCCGGGCATCGTGTCGCTCTCCATCTCCGCATTCGGAGCCGCAGGCCCGTGGGCCGGGCGCCGCGGCTTCGACAGCGTCGTGCAGGCGGCGAGCGGCGTGGCGGCCGAGATGGGCGAGTTCCTCGGAGGGGAGTCCCCGCGATCGCTCCCCGGCAACCCGCTCGACTACACGAGCGGCTACCTCGCCGCGTTCCTCGTGCAGGTCGCGCTCGAGCGCCGGGCGCGCGAGGGCGGCAGCTACCACATCGAGCTCTCGCTCGCGCAGACCGGCCGCTACCTCGACGAGCTCCCCCGCGTCGACGGCTTCGCCGCCGCGAAGCGGCCGCCGGAGCTGCCGGCCGAGCGGCTCGACGAGCTCATGACGACGCGCGAGACCCCGTACGGCGCTCTGCGCCACCTGCAGCCGGTCGCCGAGCTCTCGGGCACCCCCGCGCACTGGGAGCGCCCGACCGCGCCCCTCGATCACGACGGGCCGACCTGGGGCTGACACCCGGGCTCACCACTCCGGACGGTCGTGGTCGAGCGGGACGGACGGCCTCGTCCACTCGCCCGGCGTGACGGACAGCTCCGCCACCGGGCGGAGGTAGCGGAGCCGGCCGTACGGCGTGTCCCGCTCGGTCATCAGTTCCGCGAGCCGCTCGGCCGGGATCTCCGCGGGAGCCGCGGCGGCCGCGGCCGCGTCGACCCGGCCGAGCCCGTCGAGGAAGTGCGCGGTCTGCGCGAGCGAGAGCTCGATGTGGTAGCTGCCGCCCTCGCGCGCCCGGCGCTCGAGCGCGACCTGCACGAGGAACGCGGCGAGGTAGCCGCTCGTGTAGTCGAGCGGGCTCGCCGGGACGAGCTTCGGCCGGCCGGTGCCGATCCCCTCCTCGTGCGCGGTGCCGTCGTGCGCCTCCACGATGCTGTCGAAGCCGCGCATCCCCGACCACGGCCCGTCGCTGCCGAACGCGGAGATCGCGACGGACACGATGCCGGGCCGCACCTCGGCGACCTCCTCGGGCGAGAAGCCGAGCTTCGCGAGCGCCCCCGGGCGGAAGCCCTGGGAGAAGACGTCCGCCCCCGCGACGAGCCGCCGCATCGCGCCCGCTCCCTCCCCGGTCCGCAGGTCGAGCACCGCGGACCGCTTGCCGTGCCCCGTGTCCCTCGGCATCGCGCCGCCGTCCGGGTGGACCGGGGTGACGATCCGGAGCACGTCGGCGCCGTGCTCGGCGAGCGTGCGCGCGTTCGTCGGGCCCGCCAGCACGCGGGTCAGATCGAGCACGCGGAGCCCGCCGAGCGGACGACCGCCGGTCCCCGCGGGGATCGGCTCGCTCTCCCCGATCTTCGTGATCCGGAAGAGCGGGAGGCCCGCGACGACGCTGCCCTGCGGATGCGCCGCCCACTCCTCCTTCGTGCGGACGACGGCCGCGCAGGCGCCCGCCGCCATGACCGCCGCCTCGAGCTCGGCCGCGTCCCGGGCGCGGATCGCGCGGACGATCGCGTCCTCGTCGTCGCCGTCCCGCAGGCCCAGGACCGCGAGCTCCCGCTCGAAGTGGTGGGCGAACGCGCGATGCAGGAAGAGCCATCGACCGTCGCGGGTCTCGTAGAACGCGCTCGGGATGCGGCTCGGCCCCGGCGGCGTCGGCGGCACCGTGTCGTTGTACCGGAAGCTGCGCATGGCCGGCCCCGCAGCATCGGCGCGGACGACGACCTCCTGCGCGACGCCGGTGCGCTGCTCGTAGAGCCGAGCGGCCTGGAGGGCGGAGGCCGCGATCGCCGCCGCGCCGAAGTCGATCATCCGGAACCGCGTCGGATAGACCGGATCCCGGCCCTCGATCCGCGCCCGACTGCCGGACGGGACGAGCCCCGCGAGCCCGAGCAGCTCGTCGAGGATCTGCTCGGGCATCAGCCGAACACCCGCCGCTCGAGGACACGCGGATCGTGGCCCGGGATCACCTCGGCGCCGAGCCGCTCGATCACGGCGAAGCTCTCGTAGTAGTCGATGAGGTTGATGAACGACGCGCTGGGGAGGTGCGCCTGCGTCGCGCCGTCGCCCTCCCAGTTCTCATAGCGGTCGATGCAGTCGCCCGCGAGGAGGAAGCCGCCCGCGTCCGTCTCGACGAGCACGCCCTGCGAGCCGGGCGTGTGGCCCGGCAGCGGGATGGCGGTGATGCCGGGAGCGATCTCCTTGCGGCCGCGGATCGTGTCGACCCGGCCGAGGACGGAGACGATGGGGGGCTGCGCGGTCTCGGTCCGCTGGAACGCCTTCTTGAAGATCGGCACCGGATCCATCGCGAAGGCGAGCTCCTCGGCCTGGACGATGAAGCGCGCGTTCGGGAAGAGCTCCGGGTTGCTGCAGTGGTCCCAGTGCAGGTGAGTGTAGATGACGGTCCCGACGTCGGCGGGGTCGATGCCGGCCTCGGCCAGGACGCGGGTCGGCTCCTCCTCCTCCGGCCGCTGGAAGCTCTTGTACCCGTGCTGCTCGCGCACGAACGCCTCGTCCGACGTCCCCGAGTCGACGAGGACGACGTGGTCGCCGCCCGTGATGGCGAAGAACATCATCTGCAGGTCGAACGTCCGGTCGTGGTTCCGCTGCAGGGTGACGCCCGATCCGGCGACGCCGCGGACGAAGCCCGACGGCAGTGCGGTGATCTTGAGTCCCATGTTGGTGCCTTCCTCTAGCCTTCCTGGCCTGCGATGTACAGCCCCCGGCGGCGCGGGATGCAGAGGGCGATGACGACCGTCGCGGCGCAGGCGACCGCGGCGAGCAGGAACGAGACGGTGAACCCGCCGGTCGACGGCACCGGCTGCCCGCCCAGCGATGTCGAGCTGGCGGCGAGCACCGCGCCGACGACCGCAGCGGCGACCGTCGAGCCGATCGAGCGGCTGAGCTGGTTGACCGCGTTCGCCGCGGCCGTCTGCTCGCGCGGCACGCTCGTCATGATGATGATGGGCGTCGAGGCGAATCCGAACGCGAGGCCGATGCCGAAGACGATCATGACGACGATCATCGTCGGGACGGCGCGCGGCGCGAAGGCCGCGGCGATGAGGGCCGACACGAGCAGCGCGGAGGCGAGCGCGAGCAGCAGCTCGGGCCCGATCCGCCGCACGAGGCGCGCGGCGACGGGCGAGAGCGCGAGCATGACCACGC
>JAGIAU010000279.1 GCA_017744755.1 Microbacteriaceae bacterium | reverse complement strand
GTCCGGAATGGAGGCCGAATGCTGATGGTCACCGGCGCGAACGGGCGCTTCGCGCAGGCGACGATCCGGGAGCTGCGGCAGCTCGTCGGCGCCGACGAGCCGATCGCCGTCACGACGCGCGACCCGCGCTCACCGGCCGCCGTTCGGCTGGCCGCCGAGGGCATCGACGTCCGCGAGGGCGATTTCGACGACCCGGACTCGCTCGTCGACGCGTTCGCCGGGGTCCGGAAGGCCGTCATCGTCTCGACGATGGCGGCGAACGACCAGCGTTTCCGACTGCATGCGAACGCGGTCGACGCGGCGCAGCGCTCCGGCGTGCGCCATCTCGTCTACACGAGCTTCATCAACGCTGGGCCCGAGGCGATCACGGAGCACTCGCGGCTCGTGCACTTCCCGACCGAGCAGAAGCTGAAGTCCTCGGGCCTCGACTGGACGATCCTGCGGCACAGCCTCTACGCCGAGACCCTGCTCGATGACCTGGACCGGACACTCGCGAGCGGGGTCTTCACGCGTCCCGGCGGCAGGGTGCCCGCGGCGTACATCGCGCGGGAGGATCTCGGCCGCTCCGCCGCGCGAGTGCTCGCCGAGGACGGCCACGAGGGTCGCACGTACTCGGAGACGATGACGAGCGCGCTCACCGGCGAGGAGATCGCCGCCGCGCTCTCCGAGGCGGCGGGCCGGCCGATCCGGTACGAGCCGATGCCGTCCGCGGCCTGGCCGACCTACTTCGCCTCGGTCCTCGGCCTGCCCGTCGCGATGGTCGGCAGCGCCGAGCACACGATGCGGGCGCTCGAGGCGGGCGAGCTCGATCTCGTGACCGCCGACTACGCGTCCGTCACCGGCCGTCAGCCGACGACGATCGAGGAGTTCCTGCGGACCCGCGTCCCCCGCGGTCCGATGCGGTAGGCTGGATCCCCGATAGACACCCGGGTGGCACAACCAATCCTGGGGGGACGTCCGAAGCCGCAAGCGGCGGACGCATTCTCATCAGGCCTTTGGCGTCATTCGAGCCCAACGCGCCTGATT
>JAGIAU010000278.1 GCA_017744755.1 Microbacteriaceae bacterium | reverse complement strand
GACTCGCCATGCCCATCCAGATCCAGCCGCCCGCCATGCTGTCGTTCCTTCCGACGCTCGACACGCTGCGGGATGGGCTCGAGCGCGCCGACGAGGGCGTCGCCGTCGTCGCGGGCGCGACCCGCCGCGGGGCCGGCTCGACCGTCGCCGGCGCCGCGATCGTCGATCACGCCGGAGCGCCCCACTGGCTCATCTTCAACATCGGGGACTCCCGGGTCTATCGGCATGCGGGGGAGGTGCTCCAGCAGGTCACGGTCGACCACTCGCTCGGCCAGGAGCTGTACGCCGCGGGCCGGATCACCGCGGCCGAGCTCGCCGTATTCCCGGACCGGAATGTGATCACCCGGGCGATCGGCGCCGTCGACGCGGAGGCGGACAGCTGGCTCATGCCGGTCCGCAACGGCGAGCGTCTGCTGCTGTGCAGCGACGGCCTCTCCTCGGAGGTCCCGGACGAACTGATCCGGCGCCTGCTCAGCGCGGGCGGCGATCCCGCCGAGCTCGCGGCCGCGCTCGTCGAGCTCGCGAAGCGGGCGGGCGGGCGGGACAACATCTCGGTCATCGTCGTCGAGGTGATCGAGGGCGCGGCGGACTTCGGCGCCGAGGCGCCCGTCGATGCGGGTGCGGCGCCCGGCGAGGACGCCTCGCTCCTCGAGACGACGGTGCCCGCGGGGGACGCGTGAGCGTGACGCCGGACGAGTCGGCTGAGTTGGGCGAGTCGGGCGAGCCCGGCGACGGCGGGCAGAACGACGAGACGGCGCCCGCCGCGCTCCCGGAGGACACCGTGATCGTCCCGCCAGCGGCCGCCGGGGCGGTCCCGGACGATGACGACACCGTCTCGGTCTCCGACGCCGCGTCGCCGGACGACACGGACCCGACCGTCCTCGTCGAGCGCGAGGGGCCCGACGAGGCGACGGTCATCGTCGTGGAGCGCGGTGCACGGCTCGCGCCCCCGGAGGAGCCGAGCTCGGACGACGACGCGGACGACACGGTCATCGTCGACGACGAGGCGACCGTGCACGTGCCGCGGCACGAGGTCGTGGAGATCGCGCCGGCCGCTTCGGGATCCGACTCCGATGACGTCGGTCCTGCGCTCGACCCGTCGCAGGCCGG
>JAGIAU010000277.1 GCA_017744755.1 Microbacteriaceae bacterium | reverse complement strand
GGCGGGCCAGCAGGCGGGCCTGGAGCACGCGCATCGCGTTCGCGCGGTTCTGCAGCTGGGAGCGCTCGTTCTGCGACTGGACGACGATGCCCGAGGGGATGTGCGTGATGCGGACCGCGGAATCGGTCGTGTTGACGGACTGGCCGCCGGCGCCCTGCGAGTGGTAGACGTCGATGCGCAGATCGTTCGGATCGATCTGGACCTCCTCGGGCGCGTCGACCTCGGGGAAGACGAGCACGCCGGCCGCGGAGGTGTGGATGCGGCCCTGCGTCTCGGTCGCCGGGACGCGCTGCACGCGGTGCACGCCGCCCTCGTACTTCAGATGCGCCCAGACGCCCTCGGCGGGGTCGGAGGAGGAGCCCTTGATCGCGAGCTCGACGTCCTTGACGCCGCCGAGGTCGGTCAGGGTCTGCTCGAGGATCTCGGTGCGCCAGCCCTTCGACTCCGCGTAGCGGACGTACATCCGCAGCAGATCGCCCGCGAAGAGCGCCGACTCGTCGCCGCCCTCCCCCATCTTGATCTCCATGATGACGTCGCGGCTGTCGTTCTCGTCCCGCGGGATGAGCAGACGGCGGAGCAGCCCCGCGGACTCCTCGATGGTCGCCTCGAGGCCGGGGATCTCGGCCTTGAACGCCTCGTCCAGGTCGGCGAGCTCCCGCGCCGCGGCGAGGTCCTCGGTCGCCTGGCGCCACGTCTCGTGGGCCGCGACGATGCGCGAGAGCTCCGCGTAGCGCCGGTTGACCCGCTTCGCGCGGACGGGGTCGCCGTGCAGCGCGGGGTCGCCGAGCTGCTCCTGCAGCTCGGCGTGCTCCGCGATCAGCGCGGCGACGTTGTCGAACACCCTGAAGACGTTCCCGGCCCGCCGCTCAGGCGAGCTGCACGACCGCGTTCGCCGTCGAGCGCAGCTCGGAGGCGACGAGGCGGTCGATCGCGGTGCGCTCGGAGGCCGTCGCGACGATGGTGAGCGATGCGCCCTCCTCGACCGCACGGGCCGAGGCGAAGAGGCGGCGCACCGGCAGCGCGACCGACGGGTCGTCCGCCGACACGCGCGGCGCGAGCGCGGCGTGCGCACGGCCGAGGCCGGTGAGCGCGTCGATCACGACGACGACGTCGATGCCGAGCTCGACGAGGCGCTTCGCGCGCTCGACGGCGAGGTCGATGACCGTGACATGGTCCTCGGCGGTCTGCTCGAGGCCGGAGACGACGACCTCGCCCTTGACGCTGCGACGGAAGTCGGTGACCTCCTCGGGACGCGGCGCAACGAGGATGACCATGAGGTGCGACTCCGGCTGCGCGGCGCCGATCTGCTCGGCGATCTGGGCGACGATGCCCGTCTTGCCGGCTTCGCCGACGAGGAGCGCGCGGGCGCCCTTGCCGAGGCCGGCGACGACGCCGCTCAGACCGAGCGCGGCGGTCGGGCGCATCGGCACGGCCGCGTCGAACGCGGCACGGGCGAGCGACTGCTCCGCCGTCTGGCCGTTGATCGAGTCGATCTTCACGAGCGCGTTGTACTTCTGCCGTCCCGGCTGCTCGCCGGCGCGGGGCTGGCGGATCGCGCCGACGACCGCGTCGCCCTTGCGCAGGCCGTACTT
>JAGIAU010000276.1 GCA_017744755.1 Microbacteriaceae bacterium | reverse complement strand
GCTCGAGGCGCTCGCCGAGCGCGCCGAGATCGAGGTCGCGACGACGCTCCGCGACGGATCGCCGGGATGGGTGCCGTTCTGGGTGGTGCGGGTCGGCGAGGGCCTGTTCGCCCGCACGCATCGCGAGCCGCCGGCGACCTGGTGGCGCGAGGCGACCGCCGCCGGCACGACGCGCCTGCGCCTCGCGCCCGGGGAGCCGGAGCACGCCTTCCTCGTCACGGTCGTGGGCGACATGCTGCGGCCGGAGATCGACGCGGCGTACCGGGCGCGGTTCACCGGGGACGACGCGCAGTACGTTCCCGGGATCTGCTCCGAGTCGGCGGTCGCCAGGACCGTCCGGTTCCGCCTCGCGCCCGACTGAGCGAGCGTTCACTCCGGGTCTCAGGCACCGGCTCCGGGTGCTCCGAACCGGCCGGATGCGCCGAACGCCCGGACCGGGGCGGAGGAGCGATCAGCCGCCGATGGCGGACATCGGGCGGCTCGGCTGCAGGAAGCCGGGCTCGTCGATGCCGTGCCCCGCGCGCTTGACCGCGATGGAGCGCGCCAGCACGCGGGCGAGATCCTCGTCGCTGCCGCCGCCGCGCAGGATCGGCACGAGATCGTCCTCCGTGCGGGCGAACAGGCAGTTGCGGACCTGGCCGTCGGCGGTGAGCCGCACGCGATCGCAGGCCCCGCAGAACGGCGCCGTGACGGAGGCGATGACCCCGACGGTCGCCGGCCCGCCGTCGATCGAGAACACCTCCGCGGGCGAGGAGCCGCGCTCCCCGACCGGCTCGAGCGCGAACTCGCGCGACAGCACGCCGAGGATCTCCTCGCCGGTCACCATCTCGGCACGCGACCAGGTGTGCCCGGCGTCGAGCGGCATCTGCTCGATGAAGCGGAGCTCCGCGCCGCGCTCGACCGCGAAGCGAACGAGATCGGCGAACTCGTCGTCGTTCACGCCGCGCATCGGGACGGCGTTCAGCTTGATCGGGGCGAAGCCGGCCGCGATCGACGCGTCGATGCCGGCGAGGACGTCGTCGAGCCGGTCTCGTCGGGTGAGCTCGGCGAAGCGGTCGCGGCGGAGCGTGTCGATCGAGATGTTGACCCGAGCGAGGCCGGCGTCGCGCAGCGCAGGGGCGAGCTCGGCGAGGCGGAGGCCGTTCGTGGTGATCGAGACCTCGAGCATGTCGTGGCGAGGTCCCGATACGCCGCCGCCGTCGGCACTCGACCTGCGGACGGGGATCGCGGCCATGCGGCGGACCACGTCGACGACGTCGCGGCGCAGCAGCGGCTCGCCCCCCGTGAGGCGCACCTCGGTGATGCCGAGCCCGGCGGCGACGGCCGCGACACGGACGAGCTCGTCGGTCGACAGCAGGTTGTCCTTCGCGATCCAGGGGACGCCCTCGGCGGGCATGCAGTACGTGCAGCGCAGCGAGCAGCGGTCCGTCAGGGAGATGCGGAGATCGCGATGGACGCGGCCGAAGCGGTCGACGAGGCTGGTCGGAAGCTCGCCCTTCGACTCGCCGCGCTCGCGCAGGGAGCCGGGGAACGGGAGGTCCGTGAGCGTCATCCCCCGAGCCCCTTCCACTCGGTCGTGCCGTCGGCCTCGACC
>JAGIAU010000275.1 GCA_017744755.1 Microbacteriaceae bacterium | reverse complement strand
GATCACTTCGCTGCTGCTGCGAGAGATGTGTGTCTCGTACGGCTGGTAGAGCGTGCGCCGATAGATATCGAGACCGAGCTCGGTGCCGGTGCCGAACGACAAGCGCGTGCTCGCCCAGCTCACCACCACACGCACGATCGCGGCTGCCACGGCGAGGAGCGCAAAACCGATGGTCAGCGGAAGAATCAGCTCGTGGGCCGTCCGGATCCCGAAGGCATTCGCGAGGTCAGCCACCAGCGGATATCGAAACGCGCGCTCCGGCTCCGCCGGCGAGTCCTCGTCGCCGTCGCCCTCGCTGTCGCCTTCGTCGGCCGGCTCCTCCTGCGGGGCCGGGCGCGGCGCACGAGCGTTCTGCGCGTCGTCGTCATCGCGTGTCCCGTCGCCCTCGCCGGAATCGTCGTCCGTCGTGAACAGCCGCGCGAACTGGTCCTGCACGAAGCGGAAGCCCGCGTCGATCGTGTCGCCGGCCGGATGCCGGAAGCCCGTCGCAGGCTCCGGGTCCGGCTCGGGCCCGGGCTCCGGCGAGACGGTCTGGTCCGCGAAGCGGTCGTTGTCGACGCGATGCGCCCCCCACGGGATCGGGTTCCCCGTGTCGAGGTCATCCTCGGTCTGGCCGCCGCGCGTCGGCGTGGCGCTCGCCTGGGGCTCGGACGCGGTCCCCGGGTCGTCGTCGATGAACTCCGGCTCGCCGATGCTCACGGTGAACCGGTCCGAGCCGTCCGCCTTGGTCGTCGTCACGCTGCCGTCCGCGTTCTCCTCGACGAACTCGAGCTCGCCGATCCCGACCTCGAAGCGGTCGGCGGGGGCGGCGGGCTCGACGTAGCCGAGGTGCTCGGCGCCCCAGGAGCCCGTCTCCCGGGAGCCGCCCTGGCCGACGGGGTCGGCCTCCGCGGCGTCGTCGACGCCCTCGCCGAGGTGGTCGGCGGCCTCCTTCCAGCCGTCGGCCAGGCCGTTGTCCAGGTAGCGGCCGTCGATCTGGCCCATGGCTTCGAGGAACGCGCTGTCCGCGGCCTCGGCGTCGGGCTCCGACGGCTCGTTGTGCTCGGTGCCGCTCTCGGCGGTGTTCTCGGACGGGGTCCCGGGCGCGTCGTGGTTGTCCTGCGAGCCGCTCTCGGCCTCGCCGCCCGCACCCGCCCCTCCGCCGGTCGGCGCCTCCATGTCGGTCCACGGCGTGCCCGAGGCGTCGGTGCCGTCGCCGCCGAACGACGGTCCGGTGCCGGAGTCGTGGGCGACGCCGTCGGTCACCGTCGTGGCGGAGCCGCCGCCCCCGCCCCCGCCCCCGCCGCCACCACCTCCGCCGACGCCGCCGCTCGTGCTCGCGTTCCAGCCGCCGGAGCCGCCGAAGCCGCCGCCGCTCGTGCCGTACTCGTCGTCGAGCGTGCTCGTGCTCGCGGTGCGGAGGCTGTCGGTGTGGTCGTCCTGCTCGTGCTCGACCGGCTTCTTGCTGGGGCCGTGGGCCGGCTCGGGCTCGGGCACCGGTTCGGGCGCCGCTTCGGGCGCCGGAGCGGGTTCGTAGCCGACGGGCTCGGCCGGCTCGGGAGCGGCCGGCTCGACCGGCGCCGGCGCCGGCACCGCGTCGGCGGGCTCGGCGGGCGCCGGCGCCTCGGT
>JAGIAU010000274.1 GCA_017744755.1 Microbacteriaceae bacterium | reverse complement strand
CGCCGGACAGGCGCAGGCGCGCCAGGCGCGCGAGGCCCGCGAGGCCGAGACGCGCGTGGCGCAGGAGGCCGAGGCGGCCCGCGCGGCGCAGTCGGCCGAGCTGTCCCGGCTCCCGCCGCCGGCGGTGCCGGCCGTCCCGGCCCAGTGGGCGCCGTCGCCTCCCGGGGTCGCGTCGTAGACTCCCGGCATGACCACGACGGAGCACACGGGCGGCGGGACGGACGTCCTGGACCGCGAGCTCGAGCAGCTGCTGAACGGCGAGCTCACCGAGGACGGCGACCACGACCGGTTCTCGCACTATGCGCGCAAGGAGAAGATCGTCGAGTCGGCCGTCACCGGCAAGCCGATCAAGGCGCTCTGCGGCAAGAAGTGGGTGCCTTCCCGCGACCCGGGGAAGTTCCCGGTGTGCCCGGAGTGCAAGGCCATCTACGAGCAGCTGGCGGAGTAGCCGGGCGGTCCCGAGCCGTTCGGCCGTTCCTGCTAGGCCAGCCGGGTCCCGAAGAACTTCCCGCCGGGCAGGAACTTGGCCTTCGCCGATCCCTCCCAGTGGTCCGCGTCGATGAGCGTCGCGGTGCCGTTCGTCGTGAGGTTGACGGGCTTCGTGACCTTCATCGTCCAGGTGAACTGGTCGCCGACCAGCTGCGCCTCCGGGATGGTCATCCCGCCGGCCTCGCCGCCGTCGACGTCGATCTCGAGCCGGCCCGCGACCTCGCGGATCGTCCAGATCAGCGGGTCGGCCTTGATGAAGGTCTCGACGCGGACCTCCCAGCGGCCCTCCATGACGGACATGCTTCCCCCATTCCTCGTGCGCCCAGCCCACCGGGCGCGCACGACTCCGAGCGTAGCGGTCACGAGGGGAGCGCTCTGCGGACGAGGGCCTGTCGGGCACGAGATAGGCGGGAGAACGCTCAGACGTAGACGGTCGGGATCGCGGCGTCGCCGCGGCTGAGGCGGAGGGCGTCCGGCGGCAGCTCGGCGACGGCGGCGCGGTGGTGCTCGCGCGCCGCGGCGACGCCGGCGGCGCCGAGATGGTCGGGCACGTAGGCGCCGCCCTCGATGTACACCGTGTCGAGCACACGGCCCTCGACATCGGCGGCCGGCTCGTCGACGTAGACCGTCTCCTCGACGGCTCGCCCGCCCGAGAGCCGGCGCACCGGGATCTTGCGGCCGCCGATCGTCGCCTTGCCCTCGGAGGTCTTGCCGACGCCGATCCACGTCCCGTCGGCGCCCTGTCGCGCGACGAGCTTGAAGACCATGCCGGCGGCCGGATGGCCCGAGCCGGTCACCACGGCGGTGCCGACCCCGTAGGAGTCGACCGGGGCGCCGCGGAGCGCCGCGATGGCGTACTCGTCGAGGTCGTTCGTGACCGTGATCCGCGTGTTCGTCGCCCCGAGCGCGTCGAGCTGGGCCCGCACCTGCGCGACGACGACGGGCAGGTCGCCGGAGTCGATGCGCACCGCGCCGAGGCGCGGGCCGGCGACGCGGACGGCGGCCTCGACGCCGCGCTCGATGTCGTAGGTGTCGACGAGGAGCGTCGTGCCCGGGCCGAGCGCGGCGACCTGCGCGGCGAAGGCGGCCTCCTCGGAGTCGTGCAACAGCGTGAACGAGTGCGCCGCCGTGCCCATCGTGGGGATGCAC
>JAGIAU010000273.1 GCA_017744755.1 Microbacteriaceae bacterium | reverse complement strand
TCCTTGAGGCGCACGACCTTGACGGAGCCGGAGGTGTGCAGGATGTGGCTCTTGCCGTTGCCCGCGAGGCTGTACTCGTAGCTCGCGATGGCGTCGGCGCCGTGCTGCGCGACGGCCTTCGCCTCGGTGAGGCCGACGGAGGCGACCTCGGGGTCGCTGTAGGTGACCTTGGGGATGTTGACATCGGGGACGACGACCGGCTTGAGGCCGGCGATCTCCTCGGCGACGAAGATGCCCTGCTGGAAGCCGCGGTGCGCGAGCTGCAGGCCGGGGACGATGTCGCCGACCGCGTAGAGGCCGGGGACGCCGGTGCTGAGGCGCTCGTCGGTGATGACGAAGCCGCGGTCGATCTTGACGCCCGCCTCCTCGAAGCCGAGGCCCGCGGTGACCGGGCCGCGGCCGACCGCCACGAGCAGCACGTCGCCCTCGACGACCTCGCCGTTCTCGAGCGTCACGCGGACGCCCGTCGGGGTCTGCTCGGCGGACTGGAAGCGGATGCCGAGCTTGAACTCGATGCCGCGCTTGCGGAAGGCGCGCTCGAACTGCTTCGAGATCGACTCGTCCTCGTTCGGCACGAGGTGGGGGAGCGCCTCGATGATGGTGACGTCGGCGCCCCACGACTTCCAGACGGAGGAGAACTCGACGCCGATGACGCCGCCGCCGAGGACGATCGGCTTCTTCGGCACGTAGTCGAGCGCGAGCGCCTGCTCGGAGGTGATGATGCGGCCGCCGATCTCGAGGCCGGGGAGCGTGCGCGAGTACGAGCCCGTCGCGAGCACGACGTTCTTCCCCGTGTACGTCTCCTCGCCGACCTGGACGGTGAGCGGCGCGACGAGCCTGCCCTCGCCCTCGATCGTCGTGATGCCGCGCGCCTTGAGGAGGCCCTGGAGGCCCTTCCACTTGGACTGGATGACCTCGTCCTTGTAGGCCTGGACGCCCGGGACGTCGATGCCCTGGAAGTCGGCGAACACGCCGAACTTGGCGGCCTCGCGCGTCTGGTCGGCGACCTCGGCGGCGTGCAGGAGCGCCTTCGTCGGGATGCAGCCGACGTGCAGGCAGGTGCCGCCGACCTTGCTCTTCTCGATGAGCGCGACGCTCATCCCGAGCTCGCTCGCGCGCAGCGCCGCGGCGTAGCCGCCGCTGCCCGCACCGAGGACGACGAGATCGAAGTTCTGCTCAGCCACGTTCGGAATCCCTGCTTTCATCCCTTGCCGGAAATGCCCCGGACAACCCTACTCGCCCTGTGCGAGGTCTGCGGCGAGCGCCACGAGCGCCCGCACCGCGACGCCGGTGGTGCCGGGCGCCGTGTAGCCGTAGCCGCCGCCCTCGTTGTTCGCCGGGCCGGCGATGTCGAGGTGCGCCCACGGGATCCGCGGCGCGTCCTCCTCGTCGGACACGCGGCCGACGAAGTCCTGGAGGAACGCGCCGGCGATGAACATGCCCCCGGCGGTCGCGCCCATCTTCACGTTCGCGAGGTCGGCGACGTCCGACTTGAGCTGGGGGCGCCACTCGGGGCCGAGCGGCACGGTCCAGAAGTCCTCGCCGACGCGGCCGGCCGCGGCGACGAGCCGGGCGGTCAGCGCGGCGTCGCCCATGACGGGCGTCGTGCGGAAGCCGAAGGCGTTGCGCGCGGCGCCAGTGAGCGTGGCGACGTCGACGAT
>JAGIAU010000272.1 GCA_017744755.1 Microbacteriaceae bacterium | reverse complement strand
GTCCCGGAGCTCGTCGAGCGCAGCGCTCAGCCGGCTGACCTCCCCCTCCGCAGCGCGGTACGCGGCCTCGAGCGCGGCCTGCTCGGTCGCGCCGGGCTCCCCGCCGTCGGCGGCGGCCGCGAAGCCCGCCTCCGCCTCCGCGAGCGCGGCGGTCGCCTCGTCGCGGCGGCCGTCCGCCGCGGCGATCGCGTGCTCCTGCCGGAGGTGCTCGCCGCGCGCCGCGGCGAGCTTGGAACGGGCGACGTCGAGCCGCGCCGCGAGGCCGGCGAGCTCGAGGTCGTGGCGCGAGACGAGCGCCGACTGCGCCGCGATCTCCTCGTCGAGGGCGTCGAGCGTCGCGCGGGCGAGCGCGGTGCCGGTCGCGGCCGCGCCGACCCGCTCCTCCGCCCCCTCGACCTCGGCGGACAGCCGCTGCGCCTCCGCGCGAGCGGCCTCGACGGCGTCCGGCGAGACCGTCACGCCGACCGCCTCGGGCGCCTGCGCGAGGAACTCGATCCGCTGCGAGACCAGGGACGACAGACTCCGCAACCGCTCCTGCACGTTCTCCAGCGAATGCGTCACCTGGCGCGCGCCGTCGACCGGCGAGCCGAGCTGTTCGGCCTCGAGCCGCTTCGCCCGCATCGCCGCCTGGTCGAGCTGCTCCTGCAGCACGATGCGCTCCGTCTTCCGCTCGTGCTCGTCGCGGGCGATGCCGGCGATCTGCGCCCGGAGCGTCACGATCTCGTCGGCGAGCAGACGGGCGCGGGCGTCACGGACCTCCGCCTGGATCTCGGCGGCCTGCTTCGCGACCTCGGCCTGCTGTCCGAGCGGCTTGAGCTGGCGGCGCAGCTCGCCGGCGAGGTCGGAGAGGCGCGTGAGGTTCGTCTGCATCGCCTCGAGCTTGCGGAGCGTCTTCTCCTTGCGGCGGCGGTGCTTCAGGATGCCGGCGGCCTCCTCGATGAAGCCGCGGCGGTCCTCCGGGGTCGCGTGCAGGACCTGGTCGAGCTGCCCCTGGCCGACGATGACGTGCATCTCGCGGCCGAGACCGGAATCCGACAGCAGCTCCTGGACGTCGAGCAGGCGGCACGACTCGCCGTTGATGGCGTACTCGCTGCCGCCGTTGCGGAAGAGCGTTCTGGAGATCGTCACCTCGCTGTAGTCGATCGGCAGGGCGCCATCGGCGTTGTCGATCGTGAGGACGACCTCGGCGCGGCCGAGCGGCGAGCGCGTCGACGTGCCGGCGAAGATGACGTCCTCCATCTTGCCGCCGCGGAGCGTCTTCGCGCCCTGCTCGCCCATGACCCACGCGAGGGCGTCGACGACATTCGACTTGCCCGAGCCGTTCGGGCCGACGACGCAGGTCACACCCGGCTCGAACTGGAACGTCGTCGGCTGGGCGAACGACTTGAAGCCCTTGATCGTCAGGGTCTTCAGGTGCATCGCACCAGGGTATCCGGGCGACTCGCCCTAGACCCGCAGCGCGGGCGGGTTCAGGCCGCGCGGACCGCGCCGACGCGGGCGTCGCGCGCGACCGTCTTGGCCGGCGGGACCGCCTGGCCGGCGACGATGTGCGCGCGGGAGCCGATGCGCGCGTTGTGGCCGACCGTCGCGCGGCGGCCGACTCGGGCGCCGGCGCCGACGACCGCGAAGGCGTCGACGTCCGCGCCCTCCTCGATCCAGGCGCCCTCGTAGACC
>JAGIAU010000271.1 GCA_017744755.1 Microbacteriaceae bacterium | reverse complement strand
CCCATGATCTGCACGTCGAAGTGGCGCATGCCGAGCGTGCGGCGGCCCGCCTCGCGGACGGCGGCGAACGCCTCGGGCAGCAGCTCGTCGAGCGTCTCCCCCGCGGCGTAGCGCTCGCGGAACTCCGCGGTCTCCTGACGCAGCTCCTCATCGGTCAGGTCCTCGAAATGCGCTTCGAGCGCGTTCACCTGCTCTGCGTACTTCTCCAGGCGACGGAGGGTGCGTCCCTCGCCGACACGCAGGACGCGCTCGAGAACGTTCGCCACGATGACTCCTCACACGACGGCGCACCTGCGCCGACGTTGGAGTCTACCGACTCGCCCTCCGCGCACGCTGGCTGCTGACCGTGTCCACCGCGTGGGCCTCCGCGTCGAGCGCGATGACCCCGTACGCCCAGCCCTGGCGGCGGTACACGACGCTCGGCCGGTCCGTCTCGGCGTCGATGAAGAGGAAGAAGTCGTGGCCGACGAGCTCCATCGTGTCGAGCGCGTCCTCCGCGGTCATCCGCTCTGGGGCGAACAGCTTCCGCCGGATGACGACGGGCGACCACGCCTCCTCGGCCGCCGCGTCCTGCTGCACCGGGATCGAGCCGGTCTGCACGGCGCGCAGCACCTCGACGCTGGCCGGCGTGACGCCGACCGCGGCGAAGCCGTCCGAGCTCGCCTCGTGCAGCGAGGTGGGACGGCGCCGGCCGCGATGCACCTTGCGCCGGTCCTTGCCCTCCCGGACGCGCTCGAGGAGCCGCCCGTAGGCGAGGTCGAACGCGGCGTACTTGTCCGCCGCGCCCGCCTCCGCCCGCACGAGCGGGCCGGGGCCGACGAGCGTCAGCTCCACCCGGTCGTCGCCAGCGGAGCCGCCTCGTCCGACGGCATGCCGCGTCACCTTGATCTGCAGGGCGATGGCCTTGGCAGCGAGGGCGGCGACCTTCTCGGCCTTCTCCGCGGCGTATTCGCGGAAGCGGTCCGTGATGTCGAGGCCCCTAGCGGTGAGCGCGATTTCCATGGCTGACCTCCTCGAGCGCGGAGCCGGGGGATCCAGCGTCTCGCGCTGTGCGGGCAACGGTAGACCCTCCGCCTCGGTTTGTCACGGGCGGCTTCTGCAGGAGTCGGGAGAACGCGCTGCGTGCGCTCCCGGACTCGCGCTCAGCGGCGGAAGAGCCGCCGGACGCCGAGCGCCGTGACCTTCAGCATCGCCTCGACGACGATGGCGAGGCTCATCTTGGAGGCGCCCTCGGCGCGCTCGGCGAAGACGATCGGCACCTCGGCGACCGCGCCGCCCGCATCGATCGTGCGCACCGTCATCTCGACCTGGAAGTAGTAGCCCTGCGAGCGCACGGAGCCGAGGTCGAGCCGGCGGAGCAGCTCGGTCCGGTACACCCGGAACCCCGCGGTCGTGTCAGCGACGGGGATGCGCAGTATCCAGCGGGCGTAGGCGTTCGCGGAGCGGCTGAGCCACTCCCGGCCGCGGGACCAGTCGACGGTGCGCCCGCCGGCGATCCAGCGGGAGCCGATCGCCAGGTCGGCGCCGGCCTCGGCGACGGCGAGCAGCGCGGGCAGCGTCTCCGGCGGATGCGAGCCGTCGGCGTCGATCTCGACGGCATAACGGTAGCCGCGCTCGAGCGCGACGGCGAAGCCCGCGAGGTACGCGCGGCCGAGCCCCTCCTTGCCGGCGCGGTGCAGCACGCCGATCCTCGGGTCTGCGCACCGACTACCTGTTCCGCTTGGC
>JAGIAU010000270.1 GCA_017744755.1 Microbacteriaceae bacterium | reverse complement strand
GACCACTACTTCGTCGAGCTCGCCGGCCTGCGCCTGCGCCTCCCGGCCTGGCTCGCCCCCGGCGCGCTGACCATCGACCACGCCGACCGCGGCGCCGGCCGCGCGGGCCGCAACCGTGAGGAACGCAAGCCCGGTGGCGGCATCGGCAGCGTCAAGGTGCCCACGACCGGCGCGGTCGCGGGCGCGACGTCCACCAATCCCCCCGGCGGGATCGACCTGACGCTGCCGTTGCTCCTCCTCGCCCTCGCGGCGCTCGCCGTGGTCCTCGTCCGCGTCCTGCGACGCGAGCCCGCGGCCACCGCACCCGAGGAACCGCGTCCTCCCGTCTGGATCCCGTGGCATCGCTCGACCATGCGCGGGCCGAGCTGGAACGACCCGCGCCCGTCGGCGGATCGCACGGGCGAGTGGTCCGGCGCGGCTGCGCCTCCGCCGGAGCCGGAGGCGCAGGAGGCTTGGACTCCGCCGGAGCGGCGCAGTCCAAGCCACCGCCGATAGATTGCATGCAATAACGCCGATCGGCGACTTGCGCAGGGCAATGTGACGTGATTTCGTATGCAAGATGCCGCAGCCGCGAGTGCGCGACCTGCTCGAGGAGGCGATCCTCGAAGGTGAGCTGAAGCCTGGTGAGCGGCTGCGCGCAGAGGCGCTCGCGCAGCGCTTCGGCACCTCGCGCACGCCGATCCGCGAGGCGCTGCTCCAGCTCGAAGGGCAAGGCCTGGTCGAGGTCGAGCCCAACCGCGGAGCGGTCGTGCGCTCCTTCGACCGCGACGACGTCCTCGACCTCTACGAGATCCGCGCGCTGATCGAGCCGCACGCCGCCGCCCGCGCGGCGACGCGGATCGACCCGGCGCGGATCGCCGAGCTCGCCGCGCTGTGCGACGCCGAGGATCAGCTCGTGGCCAACGAGGCGTTTCACCGGATCATCCTCGAGGCGGCGGAGAGCCCGCGGCTGGTCGTGGCGATGCGCGCGGCGACCGGTATCCCGCGCAGCTTCCGCACCGCGTTCTGGCACGACGAGCGCCAGCGCGCGGAGTCGCTGATGTGTCATCGGCGGCTCGTCGCCGCGTTCGAGGCGCAAGACGCCCAGCTGGCCGAGGCGGTGATGCGGATGCACATCCTCGGCGCCGTCGCGTTCCTGGAGGAGACATGGCCGACGCACCATTGACGGGACTGCGGGCGATCGAGTTCGGGCAGCTGCTCGCCGGCCCGTTCACGGGGACGCTCCTCGGGGACTTCGGCGCCGACGTGATCAAGATCGAGGCGCCCGGCGCCGGCGACGCGATGCGCGACTGGGGTCGCCTGCGTCACAACGACCACAGCCTGTGGTGGACGATCCTCGCGCGCAACAAGCGCTCCGTGGCGCTGAACCTCCGCGAGCCGGAGGGGCAGCGGATCGCGGCGGACCTGGCCGCGAGCGCGGACATCGTCCTCGAGAACTTCCGGCCGGGGACGATGGAGAAGTGGGGCCTCGGCCCCGAGGACGTCCACGCCCGCAACCCGCGCGCGATCTACGCCCGCGTCTCCGGCTACGGCCAGACCGGGCGCTACGCCGAGCGGGCGGGCTTCGCCTCCGCCGCCGAGGCGATCTCCGGCCTGCGCCACATCAACGGCTATCCCGGCCAGGCGCCGCCGCGCTCGGGCATCTCGCTCGGCGACACGCTCGCCGCGCAGTCCGCGTTCCAGGGCATCCTGCTCGCGCTGTACGCGCGCGAGCGCGGGGCGGAGGGCCAGGTGGTCGACGCCGGGATCGTCGACGCG
>JAGIAU010000026.1 GCA_017744755.1 Microbacteriaceae bacterium | reverse complement strand
GATCCACACCCACCCGCATGTGAAGCCGAAGGACATGGCGTTCGCGATCGAGCGCGGCGTGCGCGTGTTCGTCGCCGACTCGGACGCGCAGATCCGCAAGCTCGCCGCGCTCCGCCTGCCCGACGTCGCGGTCCTCGCCAGGGTGTCGTACCCGAACGCCGGGGCGCTGCTGAACCTCTCCCTCAAGTTCGGCCTCGCTCCCGAGGAGGTCCCCGGCTTCCTCGACTACGCCGACGACCACGGCGTGCGGGTGCGCGGCCTGAGCTACCACGTCGGCTCGCAGAACACGGATCCCGAGGTCTACACGGCGGCGCTGCGCCGCACGGCGGCGCTCGCGGTCGCGGCCAGGGACGCCGGCCACGCGATCGACGTCATCGACATCGGCGGCGGGTTCCCCGTCCGCTACCGGGACGGCGTGCCGGAGATCGAGGAGCTCGCCGCCGCCATCCGCCCGATCCTCGGCGAGCTTCCGGGCATCGAGGTCTGGTCGGAGCCGGGCCGCTTCGTGTCGGCGAGCGCGATGCACCTCGTCACCTCCGTCGTCGCCGAGACCTACCGACCGGCGCTCGAGCAGCACTGGGTCTACATCGACGACGGCCTCTTCGGCGGCTACTCGAACGTCCTCACCGACCACGTCGAGCCCGAGATCGTCGCGGTCGGCATCCCCGCGGGCCGCGAACGGGTCGCCCAGACCATCGCCGGCCCCACCTGCGACTCCACCGATGTCGTCGCGCGCGACCTCGACCTGCCGCGCCTCGTCGTCGGCGACATCCTCGTCTCGCCGATGATGGGCGCGTACACCCTCGTGACGGCGACCGAGTTCAACGGGATCCCGATCACGCGGACCATCGTCGTCTGAGGCCTCGGCGCGCAGAACGCTCCCCGCCCCGCCCGGCAGAATGGTCCGGTGACGGCTCCCATCATCGGCATCACCACCTACCGCGACTCGATCCGGGCGGACGGGCCCGTCTCGCGGGGCGCGTTCATCCCCGACGCCTACCTCGACTCGGTCGCGCGGGCCGGCGGCGTCGCCGTGCTGCTGCCCCCGCAGCCGGTCGACGCGGCGACCGCTGCGGAGGTGCTCAGCCGCGTCGACGGCGTCATCCTGGCCGGCGGCCTCGACATCGACCCGGCCCGGTACGGCCAGGAGCGGCATGAACGCACCGACGCGCCGCGCACCGACCGCGACGAGTGGGAGGACGCGGTGCTCGCGGCGGCGCTCGAGCACGACGTCCCGATGCTCGCGATCTGCCGCGGGCTCCAGCTCATGAACGTGCACTTCGGCGGCACGCTCCTGCAGCACATCCCGGACGTGCTCGGCCATGCGAAGTACTCGGGCCGCGGCGCGGAGTTCGCGACGAACGACGCGCATGTCGCGTCGGACAGCCGGGCCGGCGCGCTGCTCGGAGGCCGCGACGCATTGTCGGTGAAGACGTACCACCACCAGGCGCTCGGCGAGCTGGGGGAGGGCCTCGTGCCGTTCGCGCGGAACGACGACGGCCTCGTCTACGGTGTGGAGGTGCCGGACCGGTCGTTCGCGGTGGGTGTGCAGTGGCACCCCGAGGAGGCCTCGGAGGACGACGGGCTCGTCGCGGGGCTGGTCGCGGCGGCGCGGGAGCGGGCCGCGGCGCGGGCCTGAGCGGCGCGCGCTGCCGGACTCGTCTCGCGAGTGGGTCGGACCGGGCACGGAGACAGGACTCGGTCACCGGGGCAGGAGGATCGCGTCCTGCGGATCCTGCCCCGGCCTCCTAGTCCTGCGCCAGCGCTCCGAACGCGCGGCGCGGGCCTGAGCGCCCGCGCCCTCGCTTAGCGCCGGCCGAGCGACAGCCCGGTGCGCACGAGCTGGCCGGGGGAGGCATCGGGCAGGTAGGCGCGCACGATCGCCGCAGCGATCCTCGGCAGCTCCGCCTCGTCGCGGTACAGCAGCCGCATCGACTCGTGGCGCGGGTGGAACTTCTCCTTGAACCGGTGCAGCGAGCCGAAGCCGTAGGCCGGCTCGAGCAGCCCGCCGACGGTCGTCAGCAGCGCGCCGATCGCGCCGTCCTCGTCGGCGTCCTCCTCGCTGCGGGTGAGCGGCGCCCCGGAGAGCGAGGCGTATCGCGCCCCCTCGTCGCGGAACGCCACGAGGCTCTGTCCGATGAGGAACTCCATCGCCGGCCCGAAGCCGCCGTCGCGACGGCGCATGACGTCGAGGACCCAGCCGACGACGTGCTCGGGGCTGCCGAGCACGTCGGGGTCCTCGGTGTCTTCCCCGTCATCCCCGTACGGGCCGGCGGTGCTCTCCGCCGGCCCGTAGACCGGCAGCCACGAGAGCACGCCGTGCACCGAGCCGTCGCCGTCGACGGCGAGCGCGACGCGCACCGCGGGGTCGAGGGCCTCGTCGACGCCGCCGAGCGTGAAGCCCATCTCCGGCAGGCTCTTGTCCCCGACCCAGGACTCGCTGATGGCGCGCACCTGCGCGACGACGCCCCACGGCTCGTCCGCGAGACGCGTCAGGCGGAACCTCACGCCCTCCCGCTCGGCGCGGTTCGCCGCGCCGCGCACGGGCTGCCACTGCTTCCCGGTGAACTCGAGGCCCGGCAGGTCGACGATGGTGTCCTCGGCGACGGCGATGCTGCGCCACTGGGGATCCTCGGCGACGGCGGCGTCCGCGGCGGCGCGGGAGGCGGAGAACACGCACGGCACGACCCCGTCGAGCTCCGCGGCGGCCCGGAAGTCGGCGATCGCCTCCGGCCAGCGCTCCTGCGGGCCGATGGGGTCGCCCAGCACGATGGCGACGCCGCCGACACGGCGCACCGGCAGCGCCCAGGCGTCGTCGGCGCCGAAGCGGACGCGCATGCGCGGCCAGGTGGACATCCAGGAGAGCGTTCCGCCGCCGTGGCGCCGGAGCACGGCGAGCAGCCGCTCCCGGGCCTGGCCGGCGTCCACCGCGAGGAAGCGGCCGCGTCGCCAGACGGGCACCGCGAAGGCGTGCCGCCCGGCGACGAGCAGCAGGAGGGCGACGACCCAGAGCAGCGAGGCCGCGGCGGCGACGCCGGCGCCCTCGAAGGAGCTCAGATCGCCGTCCATGACCGTGAGGGCATATACGGCCTGCAGGATGTTGAAGCCGGCGAGGACAATGGCGACGATCCACGCCCAGCGGCGGCCCCGGAC
This sequence comes from Microbacteriaceae bacterium, assembly GCA_017744755.1. Taxonomy (GTDB): domain Bacteria; phylum Actinomycetota; class Actinomycetes; order Actinomycetales; family Microbacteriaceae; genus 73-13. The sequence goes on along the minus strand of JAGIAU010000026.1, from coordinate 11,480 downwards.
GAGCGACCAGCTGATGACGACGGCGACGAGCACGTCGATGCCGACGTCCCACCAGGCGACCTCGCCGGGGTCGGTCGGGCCGAGCGGGCCGTCGGTCGGCACGATCGCGGCGACGAGCTGCATGATCCCGATCACGGCGACCGAGCCGAAGGCGAGGACGCGCCACTCGTGCACGGTCGCGCGCTGGCCGCGGCCGAGCCCGAAGCCGAAGAGCAGCACGAGCCCGCCGCTGACGGCGTGCTCGAGGTCGGCGAGCGTGCCCTCGAGGACGAGCAGCACGAGGAGCAGCGCGCCGAGGAGCAGTCGGCCGCGGAACCGCCACGGCGCGCGCAGCGCCGCGATGGCGAGGGCGGCGACCGCCAGGAGGCCGCAGGACGGTCCGACGTCGAGCACCGTCGCCAGCCCGGCAGGCCACCCCCAGCCCGTGATCCGCAGCGCGTCGATGAGCGCGGCCGAGACGAGCACGCCGCCGATCTGGCCGATCCAGAAGCCGCCGATCGCCCACCGGGTGCCGCGCAGGCGCTCGAGCGTCCCCATCGCGACGACGGCGAGCACGGCGACGAGCGGATAGTGCCACGGCACCTCGGAGAAGAACGCGCCGGTGACGACCGTCCACCAGCGCCCTTCCGCGAAGGCGGGCAGGCCGTAGGCGACGAGGTCGAACCACTCCCGGTCGCGGAACGGCGTCCAGAGCGCGGCGGACGCCACGCCGGTGCCCAGGTAGGCGACGAGCAGCACCGTCGTCGCAGGGTAGCGGGCGAACGTCCGCCGCGCGGTCGCCAGGAACCCGGGCCCTCGCTCGGTGCCTTCTGCCATCGGACCGGGCCGATCAGTCGATCGGCGGCAGGCCGAGCGCGGCGCGCTCCTCGTTCTCCCGTGCGATGCGGTTCTGCTCCACGACGGTGCCGACGGCGATCGCGACGTTGATGCCCCACCCCACCCAGACGAGCGCGAGCCGCCAGTCCTTCGGGCCGTGGATGGACTGCCGGATCGCGGGCACGACTCCGGCGACCGCGCCGAGCACGGCGGCGTTCAGAATGTACCTGCGCATCACGGCCTCCGATCCTCATCGGCTACGGTACGGGATGGAGGCACCAGCGCGAATGCATTCACCGGAATCCCGCACGTATCGGCTCGTCGTCGTCTCGAACCGGCTGCCAGTCGACTCCCACGTGGGCGCGGACGGCGCCGTCGTCTGGACGCGGTCGCCGGGCGGACTCGTCACGGCGCTGGAGAGCGTGACCCGCGGGGCCGAGTGCGCGTGGGTCGGCTGGCCCGGCTCGCCCGACCTCGAGCTGGAGCCCTTCGACGAGGACGGCATGCGGCTCGTCCCCGTCTCGCTGACCGACGACGACGTCGAGCGGTACTACGAGGGCTTCAGCAACGCCTCCGTCTGGCCGCTGTACCACGACGTCATCGCGGTGCCGAGCTACCACCGCGAATGGTGGGAGCGCTACGTCGCGGTCAACCGCCGTTTCGCCGAGGCCGCCGCGGCGGTCGCCGCCGAAGGCGCGACGGTGTGGGTGCAGGACTACCAGCTGCAGCTCGTGCCGCGCATGCTGCGCGAGCTGCGACCGGATCTCGCGATCGGCTTCTTCCTGCATATTCCATTCCCGCCATACGGCCTCTTCTCGCAGCTGCCGTGGCGGCAGCGGATCGTCGAAGGACTCCTCGGCGCCGACGTCGTCGGCTTCCAGCGGGTGGGCGACGCCGCGAACTTCGCGACCGCCGTGCGCCGGCTGACCGACACGGTGGTGCGCGCGCAGCACCGCGGCACCCAGATCGAGGTCGCGGACGCCCCGGGGCGCCGGCGCGTGGTGCACGCGCGCGCGTTCCCCATCTCGATCGACACCGCGTCGCTCGAGGCGCTCGCCCGGACGCCCGAGGTGCGCGCCCGTGCGCGCGAGATCCGGGAGAGCCTCGGGCCGGATCGCACGCTGCTGCTCGGCGTGGACCGGCTCGACTACACCAAGGGCATCCTGCACCGGCTGAAGGCCTACCAGGAGCTGCTCGAGGACGGCTCGATCGAGGTCGACGACGCGGCGCTCATCCAGATCGCGGTGCCGTCGCGGGAGCGCGTCGCGGCGTACGCGCAGCTCCGCGACGAGGTGGAGCTCATGGCCGGGCGCATCAACGGCGACTTCCAGACGCTCAAGCACCGCGCCGTCAGCTACCACTACCACGCGTATCCGCGCGAGGAGATGGCCGCGATGTTCCTCGCCGCCGACGTGCTGCTCGTCACGGCGCTGCGCGACGGCATGAACCTCGTCGCGAAGGAGTACGTCGCCTGCCGCACCGACGAGGACGGCGTGCTCGTGCTGTCCGAGTTCACCGGCGCGGCCGACGAGCTGCGCCGCGCCGTGCTGGTGAACCCGCACGACATCGCCGGGCTGAAGGAGGCGATGCTGCGCGCCATGCGGATGCCGCGTCAGGAGCGCCGCTCCCGGATGCGGGCGATGCGCCGCCGGGTCGCCGAGCACGACGTCGCGCGCTGGTCGAGCGAGTTCCTCGAGGCGCTCGAGCAGGCGGCCGACATGTCGCGGGCCGACGGCGACGGCGCCTCGCAGCTCCCCGGCGATGCCCGCTACAGTCGAGAGGCCGGGCGGCCCGACGCCCGGGAGGACCGGCCGGACGGGTCGAGCGAGGGAGCTTCGCCGGGGATGTCGAGTACCGAGCTGCTGTCGGACGCATCCGAGGACGCCGAGCCGGATCGCCGACTCGATCTCGACACGCCGCCGCGCTGGTCCCGCCTGCCGGAGTCGCTGCTCGCCGCCCTGCGCGAGTTCGCCCGCAAGCCGCGCGTGCTCGTCGCCCTCGACTTCGACGGCACCCTCGCGCCGGAGGTCGACGACCCGGCGAAGGCCCGCGCGCTGCCGGAGGCGCGCGCGGCCGTGCTGCGTCTCGCGGCGATGCCCCGCACCCGTGTCGCCCTCGTCTCCGGCCGCTCGGTCGCCGATCTGGAGGCGGTCGCGGCCGACTTCCCCGACAGCGTGCTGCTGGTCGGCTCGCACGGCGCGGAGATCCGCCTCGATGAGGAGACGACGTTCGAGCCGCTCGACGAAGGCGAGCAGTACGAGCTCGCGACGCTCGGTCAGATCCTCGGCGACGTCGCCGACCGGCACGAGGCGATCTGGCTGGAGCGCAAGCCCGTCGGCTTCGCTCTGCACACCCGCCTCGCGACGGCGGAGAACGGACGCCTCGCGCGCCTCGTCGCGCTCCAGGAGGTCGGCGAGGCGATCGACCCGGACGACGTGCTCGTGCGCGACGGCCGGACGACGCTCGAGTTCGCGATCCGCGGCACGACGAAGGGCGAGGCGCTCGAGCACCTCCGGCAGGCGACCGGCGCGGACGCCGTGATGTACGCGGGCGACGACGTGACCGACGAGGACGGCTTCGCGGCGCTCGGCCCCGACGACGTCGGTCTGAAGTCGGGGGAGGGGCGCACGCTCGCCAACTTCCGCGTGAAGGGGCCGGCCGAGGTCTCGCTCGCGATCGCGAGGCTCGCGGACTTCCGCGAGGGCGACGTGCACGAGCAGTAGGCGCGCGGCATACGATCAGACGAACCGACGACGGCGTCGGAGAGGGAGCGCGACGTGGCGCTGGAGTTCGGCATCTTCGACTCGATCGACCTCGGGCGCTCCGCGCCCGGCGCGGTCATGCACGGGAGGCTCGAGATCGCCGCGCACGCCGAGGCGATCGGCTTCGACCGGTATCACGTCACGGAGCACCACGGCACGGCCCTCTCGGTCATCCCGCCGAGCCTCTTCCTCGCGGCGCTCTCGCAGCGCACCAGCCGCATGCGGATCGGCACGCTCGTGTACGTCGTCCCCGACCACGAGCCGCTGCGCCTCGCCGAGGACGTCGCGACGCTCGACCAGCTCACCCGCGGCCGCTTCGACTTCGGCGTCGGGCGCGGCGTCAGCCCCTTCGAGCTCGAGTACTTCGGCGTCGCCGCCGCTGAGTCGGACGCCATCCTGCGGCGGAGCCTCGCGGCGATCCTCGAGTCCTACCGGACCGGCGCGTTCACCCACCCGACCGAGGCGCGGCCCGTCGCGAACCTGCCGACCCTGCCCGTCCAGACGCCGCATCCGCCGCTCTGGTACGCCTCCGGCACGCCCGCGACGGCCGCCCGCGTCGGCGCCGAGGGGCACAACCTCGTCGCCCGCTGGGAGGGCGGCGCGCTGCCCGCCATCGCGAGCGAGTTCTGGGACGCCTGGCGGGCGGCGCACGGCGGCGAGCCGGAGCCGCGGATGGGTGCCGCCGCCGGCGTCTACGTCGGCGAGTCGGACGCCGGCGCGATGGACCGCTACCTGACCGCCGGCCACGTGTACTGGGAGCGGCTCACGAGCCTCTGGCACGAGCACGGCGTCACCGGCGCGGACCATCTCTACGAGCCGCAGGACATGCTCGACAAGCAGAACGCCCTCGTCGGATCAGCAGCGACGGTCCGCGACCGGCTCGCGGCCATGCTCGAGTCGGCGGAGATCAACTACTTCGAGCTCACGACGACCTTCGGCGACCTGAGCGTCGAGGAGGCGAAGGCGAGCATCTCCCGACTCGGCGGCGTGCTCGACGACCTGCGCGGGGTCGCGGCGGGCGCGAGGATGGTCGGGTGAGCACGGTCATCGAGGCGCTGCAGCGCGCGCTGCCGGCCGACGCGGTCGTCGTCGACCCGGCGCGGATGCAGGGCTACCGCTTCGACCGCGCGAACCTGCCCGGGACCGGAACCCCGCTCGCGGTCGTCAAGCCGTCGACGACCGCGGAGGTCGTCGCCGTCGTGCGGGCCGCCGCCGAGCATCGGACGCCGATCGTCGTCCGCGGCGCCGGGACGAGCCTCGCCGGCGGATCGAGCGCGCAGGACGGCGCCATCACGCTGAGCACCGAGCGGATGCGCGGCATCGCCGTCGACACCGCGACCCGCACCGCCGTCGTGCAGCCCGGCCTGCTGAACGCCGAGGTGAAGGCTGCCGTGCGCGAGCACGGCCTCTGGTACCCGCCGGACCCGTCCTCGTACGAGATCTGCTCCATCGGCGGCAACATCGCGACGAACGCCGGCGGCCTGTGCTGCGTCAAGTACGGCGTCACCGTCGACTACGTGCTCGGCCTGGAGGTCGTCCTCGCCGACGGCACGGTCGCCCGGCTCGGCGGCCCGCGGGTCAAGGACGTCGCCGGGCTGCCGCTGACGAAGCTGTTCGTCGGGAGCGAGGGCGTGCTCGGCATCGTCACCGAGGTGACGCTCCGCCTCGTCCCGCTGCCGGAGCGCGCGAACGTCGCCGTCGCGTTCTTCCCCACGATCACCGATGCGACGGACGCGGTCATCGGCGTGACGAGCCGCCTGCGCCCCTCGATGGTCGAGCTCATGGACCGCCTCACGATCAACGCGGTCGAGGACGAGACGCATATGGGCCTCGACCGGGAGGCCGAGGCGCTGCTGCTCGTCGGCTCCGACGCGCACGGCGAGGCCTCGGCCGCCGAGCTCGCGGAGATCGAGCGCGTGTTCGTCGAATGCCATGCCACCGAGCACTTCCTCGCCGCCCGTCGCATGGCGCTGCCCGCGCTCGAACGCCGCGGCTCCGTCCTCATCGAGGACGTGGGCGTCCCCGTCCCGAGGCTCGGCGAGCTCATCCGCGGCATCGGCGGGATCGGGCAGCGGCACGGCATCGTCGTCGGCACGGTCGCCCACGCCGGCGACGGGAACACGCATCCGAACGTCATCTACGACCCGCAGCAGGCGGGGGCGGCGGAACGCGCCATGGTCGTGTTCGGCGAGATCATGGACCTCGCGATCGCGCTCGGCGGCACGATCACGGGCGAGCACGGCGTCGGCACCATGAAGAACGCCTGGCTGCGCGCCCAGCTCGGCGACGGCGCCTACGACCTCGGCCGCCGCATCAAGGCCGCCCTCGACCCCGACGGCCTCCTCAACCCGGGCGTCGGGCTGTAGTCGCGCCCGTTCGCGGGTCGAGTAGCCGCGAAGCGGCGTATCGAGACCTCGACCCGGAACACGGTTCAAGGATCCTGTCCCGACTACGAAAAGGTAGTCGGCACAGGCTACGGAGCGGGAGGCGAGGGGAACCAACGCCGGAGGGCTCGCGGCGCCTCGCCCTCGGATACCGTTCTCGTGTGGAGGAGGTCGACGTGCCGCGGCGCAGCTATGCGCCCGTTCGCGGCTTCTCGCTCGGGCGGCTCGATGCGGCGATCCGTCGCACAGCCTGGATCGTGAGCCCTCTGGCGTGCACCGGGTTGGTGGCGTTCATCGTCCTCGGCGCCAACGGGATCCCGGTACCGTCGCCGCCGAGCCCGGGGCCTTGATCACCTTCGGGGTCTTCATCGTGTGGAACGTGTTCGCGGGCACCTGGGCGCTCATGAACGGCGGTCAGGGCCCGTCGAAGCGGGAAGCCGCTGCTGGGTACACGACCCTCTACACGCCTCGAGCGCAGGCGCTCGATCTGATCGACTGGAAGACGGGTGCCGTACTCGTGCCTGCCGGTACCGAACCACCGACGCGCCCCGAGCTCTGGGACGATCGGCGCTGGGCCCGCCGAGCGGCGCGAAAGGCCGCGAGAGCCGCCACGGCACAGACCGCGCCGGGCTCGCCCTGAGTGTTCTCCCCGTTCAATAGACTGGAACCCGTGCCGGAGACCCCTGATCTGAAGCCCCGCTCGCGGACCGTCACGGACGGTCTCGAGGCCATGACGAGCCGCGGGATGCTCCGCGGCGTCGGCATGGGCGACGCCGACTGGGACAAGCCGCAGATCGGCATCGCGTCCTCGTGGAACGAGATCACGCCGTGCAACCTGAGCCTGGACCGCCTGAGCCAGGCGGCGAAGGAGGGCGTGCACGCGGGCGGCGGCTACCCGCTGCAGTTCGGCACCATCTCCGTCTCCGACGGCATCTCGATGGGCCACGAGGGCATGCACTTCTCGCTCGTGTCGCGCGAGATCGTCGCCGACTCGGTCGAGACGGTCATGCAGGCGGAACGGCTCGACGGCTCCGTGCTCCTCGCCGGCTGCGACAAGTCGATCCCCGGCATGCTCATGGCGATGGCGCGGCTCGACCTCGCGAGCGTGTTCCTCTACGCGGGCTCCATCGCGCCCGGCTGGGTGCGCCTCTCCGACGGCACCGAGAAGGACATCACGATCATCGACTCCTTCGAGGCGGTCGGCGCGGTGAACGCCGGCAAGATGTCCCTCGAGGACGCGAAGCGCATCGAGTGCGCGTTCGCCCCCGGCGAGGGCGCCTGCGGCGGCATGTACACCGCGAACACCATGTCCTCCGTCGCCGAGGCGCTCGGGGTCGCGCTGCCGGGCTCGGCGTCGCCGGCCGCCGCGGACCGCCGCCGCGACTACTACGCGCACCGCTCCGGCGAGGCCGTCGTCGGCATGCTGGAGCGCGGCCACACGGCGCGCGACATCCTCACCAAGAAGGCCTTCGAGAACGCGATCGCCCTCGCCATGGCGCTCGGCGGCTCGACGAACGTCGTCCTGCACCTGCTCGCCATCGCGAACGAGGCCGAGGTCGAGCTGACGCTCAACGACTTCAACCGCATCGGCGACCGCGTGCCGCACATCGGCGACATGAAGCCGTTCGGCAAGTACGTGATGAACGACGTCGACCGTCACGGCGGCATCCCGGTGATCATGAAGGGGATGCTGGACGCCGGCCTCCTGCACGGCGACGCCCTCACCGTCACGGGCAAGACGCTCGCGGAGAACCTCGAGGAGCTGAACCCCGACCCGATCGACGGCGAGGTCATCCACACCTTCGACAACCCGATCCACGCCACGGGCGGCCTCACGATCCTGCACGGCTCGCTCGCCCCCGAGGGAGCCGTGGTGAAGACGGCCGGCTTCGACGCCGCGGTCTTCGAGGGGCCGGCACGCGTCTTCGAGCGTGAGCGCGCGGCGATGGACGCCGTCGCCGAGGGCACGATCGACCCCGGCACCGTGATCGTCATCCGCTACGAGGGCCCCAAGGGCGGACCCGGCATGCGGGAGATGCTCGCGATCACCGCGGCCATCAAGGGCGCTGGGCTCGGAAAAGATGTACTACTCTTGACGGACGGACGATTCTCAGGCGGCACAACCGGCCTGTGCATCGGCCACATAGCACCCGAAGCGGTGGACGCAGGTCCCATCGCCTTCGTGCGCGATGGTGATCTGATACGGGTCGATATCGCAGCTCGCTCTCTCGATCTACTCGTCGATGAGGCGGAGCTCGCCTCCCGCCGCTCTGGCTGGGAGCCGCTTCCCCCGCGCTATACCCGTGGCGTCCTTGCCAAGTACTCGCGTCTCGTGCGGTCCGCCGCGGAAGGCGCGACGACAGGCTGATCCGCTGGCTCGCTCAGAACCCGGGCCTCGGATGCTCCGCATCCGACGTCGCCCTCAGAACATCACTAAGGAAGTCCTATGACTGCTGACTCCGTCTCGGCCGTGCCGAGGCCGCCCGCCGCATCCGCCGCAGCCCCCGTGCTGACCGGAGCCCAGGCGCTCGTCCGCTCGCTCGAGCTGATCGGCGTGACCGACGTCTTCGGCATCCCCGGCGGCGCGATCATGGAGGTCTACGACCCGCTGCTCGACTCGACCGAGCTGCGCCACATCCTCGTGCGCCACGAGCAGGGCGGCGGACACGCCGCCGAGGGGTACGCCACGGCATCCGGCAAGGTGGGCGTGACCATCGCCACCTCCGGTCCCGGTGCGACGAACCTCGTCACGGCCATCGCGGACGCCTACATGGACTCGATCCCGATCGTGGCGATCACCGGCCAGGTGTTCTCCACGCTGATGGGCACCGACGCGTTCCAGGAGGCCGACATCGTCGGCATCACGATGCCGGTGACCAAGCACTCCATCCTCGTGAAGGACGTGGAGGAGATCCCCGCCGCCGTCGCCGCGGCGTTCGAGATCGCCAAGACCGGTCGCCCTGGCCCCGTGCTCGTCGACATCACCAAGGACGCGCAGCAGGCCAAGGCGCCGTTCATCTGGCCGCCCAAGGTCGACCTGCCCGGCTACCGTCCGGTGACCAAGGCGCACGGCAAGCAGATCCAGGCCGCGGCCGCGCTGCTCGCCGAGTCGCGCAAGCCGGTGCTGTACGTCGGCGGCGGTGTCATCCGAGGCAACGCATCCGAGGAGCTCAAGAGCCTCGCCGAGATCACCGGCGCGCCCGTCGTGACCACGCTGATGGCGCGCGGGGCGTTCCCCGACTCCCACCCGCAGCATCTCGGCATGCCCGGCATGCACGGCACGGTGCCGGCCGTGCTGGCGCTCCAGGAGTCCGACCTCATCGTGGCCCTCGGCGCGCGCTTCGACGACCGCGTGACCGGCAAGGCCGCCCTGTTCGCCCCGAACGCCAAGGTCGTGCACGTGGACATCGACCCCGCGGAGATCTCGAAGATCCGCACGGCCGATGTGCCGATCGTGGGCGATGTGCGCGAGGTCCTCGTCGACCTGGAGACCGCGTTCCGCAGCACGATCGGCACCGGAGAGCCCGACATCGCCGAGTGGTGGTCGTATCTCGACGGCCTCCGCAAGGAGTTCCCCCTCGGCTACCAGCCGACGAGCGACGGGCACCTGTCGCCGCAGTACGTCATCCAGCGCATCGGCGAGCTGACCGGTCCGGAGGGCGTGTACGCGGCCGGCGTCGGCCAGCACCAGATGTGGGCGGCGCAGTTCATCAAGTACGAGCGTCCCAACTCCTGGTTGAACTCCGGCGGTGCAGGCACCATGGGCTACTCCGTACCGGCGGCGATGGGCGCCAAGGTCGCCGAGCCCGACCGCGTCGTGTGGTCGATCGACGGCGACGGCTGCTTCCAGATGACCAATCAGGAGCTCGCCACCTGCGCGATCAACAACATCCCGATCAAGGTCGCGATCATCAACAACTCCTCTCTGGGCATGGTGCGCCAGTGGCAGACGCTGTTCTACGACGGCCGTCACTCCAACACCGACCTGAACACCGGGCACGGCACCGTGCGCATCCCCGACTTCGTCAAGCTCGGCGAGGCCTACGGCTGCCTCGCCATCCGCGTGGAGAAGGAGGAGGACGTGGATGCCGCCATCCAGCTCGCCCTCGACACGAACGACCGCCCCGTGGTGATCGACTTCGTCGTCTCGGCCGACGCCATGGTGTGGCCGATGGTCCCGCAGGGCGTGAGCAACAGCTACGTCCAGTACGCCCGCGACCACGCGCCTTCCTTCGACGAGGAGATCTGAGATGTCGACTCACGTGCTGAGCCTGCTGGTGGAGAACACCCCCGGCCTCCTGACCCGCGTCGCCGGGCTCTTCGCCCGTCGTGGCTTCAACATCGACTCGCTCGCGGTCGGCGTCACCGAGGTGCCGGGCATCTCCCGGATCACTGCGGTGGTCGACGTCGACGACCTCCCGCTCGAACAGGTCACCAAGCAGCTCAACAAGCTGATCAACGTGATCAAGATCGTCGAGCTGGACCCGGCGACCTCCGTGCAGCGCGAGCACATGCTCGTGAAGGTGCGCACCGACAACTCGACGCGGTCGAACGTGATCGAGGTCGTCAACCTGTTCCGCGCCTCGGTGGTCGACTACGCCGCCGACGCGCTGGTCATCGAGGTCACGGGCGACAAGGGCAAGGTCGAGGCGCTGCTGCGTGCTCTGGAGCCTTTCGGCATCAAGGAGATCGCCCAGTCGGGCCTCCTCGCCATCGGCCGCGGCGGCAAGAGCATCACCGAGCGCGTCCTGCGCGGCTGAACGAACTTACACACACCACAACCAAGGAGAAACACACAGTGAGCACCGAGATCTTCTACGACGCAGACGCCGATCTGTCGATCATCCAGGGCAAGAAGGTCGCCATCGTCGGCTACGGCTCGCAGGGCCACGCCCACGCGCAGAACCTGCGCGATTCGGGCGTCGAGGTCGCGATCGCCCTCAAGGACGGCTCGAAGTCGGCTGCCAAGGCCGAGGAGGCCGGCTTCCCGGTCAAGTCCGTCGCCGACGCCACCGCATGGGCCGACCTCATCATGATCCTCGCGCCGGACCAGCACCAGCGCACGATCTACAGCGAGTCGATCGCGCCGAACCTCACCGCAGGCAAGACCCTCGCCTTCGCGCACGGCTTCAACATCCGCTTCGGCTACATCGACGCTCCCGAGGGCGTCGACGTGATCCTCATCGCCCCGAAGGCCCCCGGCCACACGGTGCGCCGCGAGTTCGTCGCCGGCCGTGGCATCCCGGACATCATCGCCGTCGAGCGCGACGCCTCCGGCACCGCGTGGGCGACTGCCCTCTCGTACGCCAAGGCCATCGGCGGCACCCGTGCCGGCGTCATCAAGACGACCTTCACCGAGGAGACCGAGACCGACCTGTTCGGCGAGCAGGCCGTGCTCTGCGGTGGCATGAGCCACCTCGTGCAGGCCGGCTTCGAGACCCTGGTCGAGGCGGGCTACCAGCCGCAGATCGCCTACTTCGAGGTGCTGCACGAGCTCAAGCTCATCGTCGACCTCATG
>JAGIAU010000269.1 GCA_017744755.1 Microbacteriaceae bacterium | reverse complement strand
AGTCGGCGCTGTCCTTCGAGGCGCTCGTCGCGGCGCAGCCCGCGTCCCCGTTCGAGTCCTTCGCGTCGCTCGCCGCCTCGGCCCCCGTCGGCCCGGGCCCGGTCGCTCCGCCCGCTCCCGCCGCGCCGCCCGTCCCCGTCGAGGCCGTCGACCCCATCGAGCTCGCGAGGCTCGCTGCGCTTCCCGTGCCCACCGGCGCCCCCGCCCTGCCGGCCGAGCCCGAGCCGCCCGTCGTCTCCCAGCCGGTCGTCATCGTCGAGCCGGTCCCGGCGCCGAGCACGCGTCGTGACGCCGCCGAGGCGCTCCGCGTGGCGGCCGAGCGGCTGGTCAAGCAGGACGCCCCGATCGTGTTCCCCGCCTCGCGCGCCCAGGCCGCCGCGAAGCCGCCCGCGTCGGGCGTCCGCGCCCGCTCGCGCGTGCGCGCCGTCGTCCGCGGGCTGACCTCCGTGGGCGCCGCGGCGTCCGCCGCCGTCCTCCTCGTCGGCATGTCCCTGCCGGCCAACATCTTCGGCGCCCCCCAGCCCGTCGCCGCGAGCGACCTCTCCACGACCGCCGCCGGCGAGGTGGAGGCGAAGCAGGACCTCGAGGTCAGCGACTCCGTCATCGCGCTCGAGTCGCCGGGGGAGCGCGACGGCTACGCGAGCCAGTCGTTCGCCGACATCGAGCGCGCGCGCTACCAGGCCTCCGGCCAGGGCTTCGCGCCGGGCTACGTCCCGACGACCGGGTCCGTCCGCTGGCCGTTCCCGTACTCGGTGCCGCTCTCCAGCGGCTTCGGCTACTCGGACGTCGACTACGGCGGCTTCCACTCCGGGGTCGACTTCCTGCCGGGCGAGGGCACTCCGGCCGGCGCCATCATGGACGGCATCGTGACCTGGGTCGGCTGGGACGACTCGGGCTACGGCTATCACGTGCGCATCCAGCACGAGTTCGGCGGCCAGAAGCTCGTGTCGATCTACGGCCATCTGCAGGACGGCTCGTCGACGCTCTACCCCGGCCAGATGGTCGCCGCGGGGGACATCGTCGGCCTCGTGGGGAACACCGGCATCTCGACAGGGCCGCACCTCCACCTCGGCCTCGAGATCGAGGGCGAGCTCGTCGACCCGTACGCCTGGCTGACGGTCAACGCGACCGACGACTGAGCGGCGCGGCTCCGCCGCGGGCGGGGAACGCGCGGGCTCAGGCGCGCAGCCAGGCGGTCGCGTCCGGCGGGAGCATGGGCCGGCCGTTGGAGCCGATGTGCGTCGGGTGGCTCTCGAGCAGGATCTCGCCGTCCGGCAGCGTGACATGCGCGCGGCCGAGGTTCGCGACGACGACGACGTCGCGGTTGCGGAACGCGACGACCGCGGAGCTCCGCGCCCACTGGGGGAGCCAGTCGACGGAGCCGGACCCGAGGCGCTCGTCGCGGCGCAGGCGCAGCGCGTTCTCGTACATGGAGAGCGTCGATCCGGGAACCCCCTCCTGCGCCGCCCGGCTCAGCGCGGACCAGTCGTCCGGCTGCGGCAGCCAGCTCGCGCCGCTCGGGGAGAAGCCGTAGGCCGGGGCGTCGGGCTCCCACGGGAGCGGGACGCGGCAGCCGTCGCGGCCGTACTTCCTGCCGTTCGTGCGGAACCAGGTCGGGTCCTGGCGGGCGCTGTCCGGCAGCTCGATGACCTCGGGGAGGCCGAGCTCCTCGCCCTGGTAGAGGTAGGCGCCGCCGGGCAGCGCGAGCATGAGCGCGGTCGCGGCCCGGGCGCGGCGCAGGCCGAGGACCGGGTCGGGCTTGCCCTTCGAC
>JAGIAU010000268.1 GCA_017744755.1 Microbacteriaceae bacterium | reverse complement strand
TGCACGGGCCGGCCGACGGTCCCAGCAACCTGAAAAGGGCGCGACAGGCCTGAAAAAGGCGTGGTGCCACGAGCGGCGGGGAGCCGCTCAGTAGGGGTTGGCGATGAAGAGGTCCTGGGCGGGGAACTTGGTGAGCACCTCGATGCCGTAGTCGGTGACGACGACCTCCTCCTCGATGCGGGCGGCGGAGACGCCGTCCGAGGCGGGGCAGTACGTCTCCATCGCGAAGACCATGCCGGGCCGGATCTCCACGGGGTCCTTCATCGAGTTGAGCCGCGAGATGATCGGCCGCTCGTGCAGGCCGAGCCCGAGGCCGTGCGCGAACTGCAGGCCGAAGGCCGCGAGCTCGTTCGCGAAGCCGAACTCCTCGGCTGCCGGGAGCACCGCGGCGACCTGATCGGAGCCCACGCCCGGCTTGATCGCATCGAGCGCGGCGTCCATCCACTCGCGCGCCTGCTTGTAGGCGTCCTGCTGCGACTCGGTCGCCCAGCCGACCCCGAAGGTCCGGTAGTAGCAGGTCCGGTAGCCGTTGAACGAGTGGATGATGTCGAAGAACGCCTGGTCGCCGGGCCGGATGATGCGGTCCGTGAAGTTGTGCGGGTGCGGATTGCAGCGCTCCCCCGAGATCGCGTTCACCGCCTCGACCTGGTCGGAGCCGTACTCGTAGAGCCGGGCGTTGGCGAGCGCGACGATCTCGTTCTCCCGCACGCCGGGCTTCAGCGCGTCGACGATGTCCTGGTAGACGCCGTCGACCATCGCCGCCGCCTGGTTGAGCAGCATGATCTCGTCCTGGTTCTTGATGACCCGGGCGTCGAGCATGGGCTGCTGGGCGTCGGCGATCCGGATGCCCTGCCGCTCGAGCTCGAAGAGGAACGTCGGCTCGATGAGGTCGACGCCGAGCGGGGCGTCGGCGAGTCCGTTCTCCGCCAGCAGCGACTTGATCTCCGCGACGGCGTCGACCATGAGACCGGCGCCGCCCTCGGGGGCGACGGCGCCCTTGAAGCCGAGGAAGCCCGCGCGGTAGTGCTCGTCCGGCACCCAGTCCGAGTAGAGCTTGTGGTGCTTGACCGCCGAGCCGAAGTCCCAGAGGATCGGGTCCTCGCCGCGGATGAGCAGCGCGTAGCGGATCATCTTGTCGCCGAGCGCGCCGCCGATCCACGTCTGGGTGACATAGCGGATGTTGTAGAAGTCGAACAGGAGGAACGCCCCGGCCTCGCTCGCCTCGAGCGCCGCCTTCGCCCGCTCGAGGCGGTAGCGCCGCAGCCGATCGAAGTCGACGCGGTGCTCGTAGTCGACGCCCGTCTGGCCGGGCGCGAGGAGGGGCCGGACGCCCTCCGGCCGCTGCGAGGGGCGCTCGAAGCGGCGGGCGGGGCCGTGCTCGTGTCCGTGTCCCATGTTGATCACTCCTCGGGGTCGAGGCCGTCGTCGAAGGGGGTGTCCTCCGACGCGATCGTCATGCCGGAGTGCTTCGCCCAGGTGAGGATGAGCGAGGAGAAGTCGGCCTCGACGTTCCCGTCGCCGACCTCGCTCGCGACGACCTGGCGGGTCGCGGACGTGACGGGCATGACGACGCCGAGCTCGTGCGCGGCCTCGAGGCCGAGGTCGAGGTCCTTGAGGAGCAGGACGTTCGTGAACGTCGCCTTGAAGTCGAGGTTGACGAGGGCCGGCGACTTGTACTTCGTGAACGGCGAGCCCATCACGGAGTCGTTGAAGAACTTGAGGAAGTCGGCGCGCTTCACGCCGGACTTCTCGGCGAGCAGCGTGATCTCGATGAGGTTCTGGATGACGACGCCGAGCATGACGTTGTGGGC
>JAGIAU010000267.1 GCA_017744755.1 Microbacteriaceae bacterium | reverse complement strand
GAGCAGCGGAGCGTTCGGCGCGAGGCCGGAGGCGAGGCTCATCGCCCCGAAGATCGCGGCGCCGGCGAGGACGGCGCGCTTGCGGCCCTGGAGGTCGCCGATCTTCGCCGCGGGGATGAACATCGCGCCGAGGCTGAGCATGTAGCCCGAGACGAGCCACTGCAGATCCGTCACCGGCACCCGGAACTCCTCGGCGATGCGCGGGATCGCGAGGTTCAGGTCGAAGAAGTCGAGCTGGATCGCGAGCAGCGCAGCCGCGACCGGCAGATAGCGAAGCGTGGCCCCCGTCACGGTCAGAGGATAGCGGCGACTGTTACGTTGAGGCCATGAGCGCGTTCACCCTGATCCGGACGGAGCTCGAGACCAGGCGGCGAGAGCTCGTCGTGGTCTCGGCCGCCGACGTCGACCCCGACTATCGGCGCGTCCTGCTCGCGGGCGAGCTCGACGGCTGGACCTCGCCGGGCGCGGACGACCACGTCCGCCTGTTCTTCCCCGTCGAGGGGATTCCGATGGAGACGTGGCCCTCGCGCGAGTTCACGCCGATCCCGGTGGGACCGGCCGTCGCGTTCGAGTTCGTGCTGCACGACGGCGGCGTCGCCTCCGACTGGGCACGGGCGGCCGGACCGGGCGACCGCGTCGTCATGGGCGGTCCGCGCCGCACCATGGCGATCGATGGCGAGCCGGCCTGGTACGTCCTGCTCGGCGACCGCACCGCCGAGCCCGCGATCCGCCGTTTCCTCGCGAGCATCCCGGAGGACACCCCGCGGCATGTCGTCATCGCGGACACCCCGCAGCTGATCGAGGCGATGAACGCGCTCCCCGAGCTGCCGGGCGACGGCTTCGTCTTCGCCGCCGCGGAGCAGTCGGTGGTCGCGGCGGCGCGTGCGTTCCTGGAGTCCCGGGGGATCCCGATCGACTCCGCGGTCATCAAGGGGTACTGGCGCCGCGGACTGAGCGCCGACGCCCCCAAGTAGGATCGTCGGGTGTCCGAGATCACGCCCGAGACCGTCCAGCATCTCGCGGAGCTCGCCCGCATCGCGCTCACCGACGAAGAGATCGGCACGCTGACGGGTCAGCTCGGCGCGATCGTCGACAGCGTCGCCAAGGTCGCCGAGGTCGCGACCCCCGATGTGCCGGCGACGAGCCACCCCATCGCGATGGCGAACGTGACGCGCGCGGACGTGCCCGGCCCGACGCTGACGACCGAGGAGGCGCTCTCGGGCGCGCCCGAGTCGGACGGCTCGCGCTTCGTCGTCTCCGCGATCCTCGGCGAAGAGCAGTAGGAGCTCCCGTGACCGACCTGACCCGGCTCTCCGCCGCCGCGCTGAGCGAGCTCCTCGCCGCGCGCGAGGTGTCCTCCGTCGACGTGACGAAGGCGCACCTCGACCGCATCGCCGCCGTCGACGGCGCTGTCCACGCCTACCTGCACGTCTCGGAGGGGGCGCTCTCCGCCGCTGCCGCGGTCGACGCCGCCCGGGGCGACGGGGCGGCGCTCGGACCGCTCGCCGGCGTGCCCGTCGCGATCAAGGACGTCCTCTGCACGCACGACATGCCGACGACGGCGGGCTCTCGCATCCTCGAGGGCTGGGTGCCGCCCTACGACGCGACCCCGGTCGCGAAGCTCCGCGCGGCGGGTCTCGTGCCGCTCGGGAAGACGAACATGGACGAGTTCGCCATGGGGTCCTCCACCGAGCACTCCGCCTACGGTCCGACGCGCAACCCCTGGGACCTCGATCGCATCCCCGGCGGCTCCGGCGGCGGCTCGGCCGCGGCGGTCGCCGCCTTCGAGGCGCCGCTCGCCCTCGGCTCCGAC
>JAGIAU010000266.1 GCA_017744755.1 Microbacteriaceae bacterium | reverse complement strand
ACCTCGACCAGCCCATCACGGTCCTCGTCACGGCGCAGGCGGACAACGGCCGGCTCGACATCGACGCGACGCCGCAGGTCGTCGAGGTGCCGGCCGCGGCGCGCGCCTCCGTCAACTTCGCCTACACCGCCGTGTCGAACGGGATGGTCCGGGTCACCGCGCGCATCACGGCGCTCGACGGCACCGCGATCGGCGCGTCCGCGACCGCGACGGTGAACGTGCAGGCCGGCTGGGAGACCCCGATCGCCGCGGCGGCCGCGGGCCTGCTGCTCGTCGTGATCGTCCTCGGCATCGTCCGGACGGTGCGGCGGGTGCGGCGGGAGCGCGCCGCGACGACCGCAGACGAGGCCGGAGCCCCCGAGGAGCCGGCGGATGACTGAGGAGGCCGCCCCCGCGAGGGCGCGTTCCATCGGCCGGTCGGGCCTCGTCGTCGCGAGCGGCACGCTCGTCTCGCGTCTGCTCGGCTTCGTGAACGCGCTCCTGCTGTACAACACGATCGGCACGATCGGCGAGGGCGCGGACGCCTTCGTGCTCGCGAACACGCTGCCGAACAACATCTACCTGATCCTCGCCGGCGGCACGCTGACGGCGATCATCGTCCCGGCGATCGTCCGCTCGGTCGCCGACGGCGACGGCGGGCAGCGATTCCTGAACCGCCTCGTCACGCTCGGCATCACGATCTTCGCGGTCGTCGCGATCGCCGTGACGGTCGCGGCGCCGCTCGTCGTGCAGCTGTACGCGCAGCGCGGCAGCGAGGAGGGCACGGGCTTCGCGCCGGGGCAGCTCGAGCTCGCGATCACGTTCGCCTACTGGTGCCTCCCCCAGGTCTTCTTCTACGCCGTCATCGCGATCCTCTCCGAGGTGCTCAACGCGAAGGGGAAGTTCTGGCCGTACGCCTGGACGCCCGTCGTGAACAACGTCGTGCTCGCCGCGGTCCTGATCTCGTTCCGCACGGCGTTCGGCGTCATCGGGGAGGACGCGCCGGCCGCCGCCTGGACGCCCGGCATGACGACGCTGCTCGCCGGCGGCGCGACGCTCGGGATCGTCGTCCAGGCGACGGCGCTCGTCGTCGCGTTCCGACAGGCGGGCCTGCGATACCGCCCCGACTTCCACTGGCGCGACGCGGGCCTCGGGCGCTTCGGCCGACTCGCGGCCTGGACGTTCGGCGCGACGCTCGTCTCGCAGGCCGCCGGCATCTTCGAGTCGAACGTGCTCTCGCTCGCGACCGGCTCCGCCTCCATCGCGACGATGACGCTGTCGCAGGCGATCTACATCCTCCCGTACTCGATCGTGACGATCTCGATCGCGGTCCCGTACTTCACCCGGATGAGCGGGCACGCGCAGGCGGGGGACCGGGACGCGCTCGGCGCGGACCTGACGAGCGCCGTCTCGGCCGTCCTGCTCTTCCAGATGTTCTTCGCCGTGTCGATGACGGTGTGCGCACCGTGGATCGCGGAGCTCTTCACCGACGACCCGGACGGCCGCGGCGCGCTCGCCGGCGTGCTCGCCGCGACGCTCGTCGGCCTCGTCCCCGCGAGCGTCTCCGGCGTGCTGCTGCGCGGCTGGTACGCCCTCGAGGACACCCGCACGCCGTTCCTCCTGCAGTCGACGCAGGTGCTGCTCTATGTCGGCGCGCTCATCGCGATCGCCGCCCTGCGGCCGACCGTCGACACGATCGCGCTGACCGCGGCGCTCTCGCTCGCCGCGGCGATCGCCGTCTACGCGGTGCTGAGCGTGCTCTTGCTCCGCCGGAAGGTCCCCGCCCTGCGCGTCGGCCGCATCCTCGGCCGGCTCGGCTGGTTCGCCGTCGCCGCGCTGCCGGCCGGGGCGCTCGGCTGGTGGCTCAGCCACGTCGCGCT
>JAGIAU010000265.1 GCA_017744755.1 Microbacteriaceae bacterium | reverse complement strand
GATCCAACGTGGGCGGAGCCTAACCCGGGTGCGCGTGAGGACGCAATGAGCGACTCGTACTAAATCCCGGAGCGCAATAGCCGATAAGGGAACCAAACGCTCGGAAGGCAACACGATGAACCCGCTGAACCTGCCTGCCGCGCTGATGGCGCGGCTGACCTACGCGCGGAAGTTCGCGCTTCTTGGCCTCGTCCTGCTCGCGCCGGCCGCGTTCGCGCTGCACGCGTACTGGAAGGTGCAAGGAGACACGCTGGCGTTCGCCGACTCCGAGCGCGTCGGCGTCCGCTACCTCGCGCCCGCGAACGAGCTGGCGCTGCGGGTCATCTCCGCGCGCAGCCTCGCGGTGCGCGCGTCGACGGGTGACGCGGCCGCGGGCTCGGAGCTGCCGGGCGCCGTGGACCGGGTGCGCTCCGCGGTGGCCGCCGTCGACGCCGCCGACAAGGCCGACGGCGCGGCGATCAACATGAACAAGGCCTGGAGCGAGGCGCGCGCGACGATCCTCGCCGGCAAGGACGCCAAGTCCCTCGACGCCGCCGCGGCCGCCGCGGTCGGGCTGATCGTCTCCGTCGGCGACGGCTCCAAGCTGATCCTCGACCCGGACCTCGACTCCTACTACGTGATGGACACGCTCATCACGAAGCTGCCGGGGATGGCCGACAACGCCGGCCGGGCGGGTGACCTGCAGGCGGTCGTCACCGCCAAGGACACGCTCGACCAGCGGATCGCGCTCGCGGGGGCGCAGGGCGCGCTGCGTGCCACGACCGCCGCGATGGGCTCGGGGCTGCAGACCGCGTTCAAGAACACGTCCGACGCGGGGCTCAAGCCCGCGCTCAGCGATGGTCTCCGAGACGCGTCCGGCGCCGCCGAGAAGGTGGCCGCGGGCGTCGACCCCACCGGTTCCGGCGAGGTCGCCTCCGACAACGTCGCGCGCGGCGAGGCCGCGCTGACGGCGATCGCGGCGCTGCAGAAGACCGCCGCCCCGCGGCTGGACGCGCTCCTGGTCGCCCGCATGGACAAGTTCTCCGCGGCGCGCAACCGGGTCGCGGCGATCGTCGTCGCCGCCGCCGTGCTCGCCGTCTTCCTCTTCCTCGGCTTCTTCGTCTCCACACGCCGCACCGTGTCCGAGATCTCCTCGCGGCTGACCGACCTGCGCGACCACGAGTCGCAGGAGCTCTCCGCGGCGCTCGACGCGCTCGCCGCCGGTGACCTGACGGTCGAGGTCGCGCCGCGCACGCAGGCCATCTCGGTCGTCTCGCGCGACGAGCTCGGCCAGATCGCGGTCGCCGCCAACGGGATCATGGAGGCCACGCACGCCTCGATCGACGGCTACAACCGCATGCGGGGCGAGCTCGCCGGGCTGATCGGCACCGTCTCGGCCAACGCGGGCACGGTCTCCGCCGCCTCGCAGCAGATGGTCGCGTCCTCCGAGGACACCGGCCGCGCGGTCTCGGACATCGTCCGCGCCGTCAACGAGGTCGCCTCCGGCGCCGAGCGCCAGGTCCGCCTCGTCGAGTCGACCCGCACCGCCGTCGAGGAGGCCGCCCGCGCCGCCGCCTCGTCCGCCGGGATCGCCGTCGCCACCAACGAGGCCGCCGAGAGCGCCCGCCGCGCCGCGGCCGACGGCGCCCGCACGGCCGAGGACGCCACCGAGAGCATCCGCCGCATCGCCGACTCCAGCGCCGCCGTCGGGACCGCCATGGACGAGTTCTCCGCCCGCTCGCGCAAGATCGGCGGGATCGTCGACACGATCACCTCGATCGCCGAGCAGACCAACCTGCTGGCGCTGAACGCCGCGGTCGAGGCCGCCCGTCCCGACCTGATCGTCTCGGCGGCCGCCTTCACCGCGGTCGATCAGGCCGAGGC
>JAGIAU010000264.1 GCA_017744755.1 Microbacteriaceae bacterium | reverse complement strand
AGGCCAGGCGGTCCTCGACGGCCTCGCCGCCCACGGCAAGGACCCGAAGACGGCGGTCGTCGTCTACGTCGGCGGCGACCCCGCGGACGGCAACGCGAAGATGTTCCACGACGGCGCGGTCTCGGTGCTCGAGCCCGCCGGCGTCAAGCCGGCGGCGGAGTCCCCCGGCTTCTGGGACGGCCCGAAGTCGGCCGCGTTCTTCGAGCAGGCGCTGACCTCGCTCGGCGGCAAGGTGGACGGCGTCTGGTCGGCGAACGACACGAACGCCGGCGGCGTCATCTCGATCCTCGCGAAGAACGGCCTCGCCGGTCAGGTCGCGGTCTCGGGCCAGGACGCCTCGGTCGAGGGCCTGCGCAACGTCCTCCTCGGCTACCAGACCGCGACGGTCTACAAGCCGGTCAGCCTCGAGGCCGACGCGGCCGCCGAGGTCGCCATCGCGATCCTCAAGGGCGAGACCCCGTCCGCCGACAAGACGCTGGACGACGGCACCCCGTACATCGCGGTCGCCCCGATCCTCGTCGGGCCGGACAAGGTCCAGTCGGTGGTCGAGGCCGGCGACGCGAAGGCGGCGGACCTCTGCTCCGGCGACACCGCGGAGGCCTGCGCCAAGTACGGCGTCAAGTAAGACAGCGACGGGACGATCCCGCGGCAGCGATGCCGCGGGATCGTTCCCGTTCCACCACCCGTTCGGCCCGAACCGGGTGCATGATTTCTGCCAGGGGACGACGACGTCCCCCGGTCCTGAACGAAGGGACGGCGCATGGATACGCCGATCATCGAACTGTCGGGGGTGCGGAAGAGCTTCGGCCCCGTCGACGTCCTCAAGGGCGTCGACCTCTCGGTCTACGCCGGCAAGGTCACCGCGCTCGTCGGCGACAACGGCGCGGGCAAGTCGACGCTCATCAAGGGGCTCGCCGGCGTGCAGCCGTACGACTCCGGCTCGGTCCAGGTCGACGGGCACCCTGTCGCCCTCTCGACCCCGCGCGACGCGCAGGCGCTCGGCATCGAGGTCGTGTACCAGGACCTCGCGCTGTGCGACAACCTCGACATCGTCCAGAACATGTTCCTCGGCCGCGAGGAGCTCTCCGGCGGCGTCTTCGACGAGGGCCGGATGGAGCGCGAGGCGTCCGAGACGCTGCGCTCGCTGTCCGTCCGCACCGTCAAGTCGGTGCGCCAGAAGGTCTCCTCGCTCTCCGGCGGTCAGCGCCAGACGGTCGCCATCGCGCGCTCCGTCCTCAAGAAGGCGCGCGTCGTGATCCTCGACGAGCCGACCGCGGCGCTCGGCGTCGCCCAGACCGAGCAGGTGCTCGCGCTCGTGAAGCGCCTCGCGGAGCAGGGCGTCGGCGTCATCATCATCAGCCACAACCTCGCCGACGTGTTCAAGGTCGCCGACCACATCGCGGTGCTCTACCTCGGCACCATGGTCGCGCAGCTCGAGGCCGCCGCGACGACGTACGACGACGTCATCGGCTACATCACCGGCACCAAGGGGGCCGCCCCCGACCGCACCACGAGCGTGGAGACGATCTAAGTGAGCAACCTCGACCTGTCCAAGGAACCGCTGACCGACTTCATCGGCTCCGGCCGCGAAGGCGGCCTCGGCGACCAGGTCCGCGCCTGGTGGCAGCGGGTCCGCAACGGCGACATGGGCGCCCTCCCGGCCATCGCCGGCTTCGTCGTCCTCGTCATCCTGTTCGCGATCCTCATCCCGTCGATCGGCGGGACGCAGACCTTCCTCACGCCGGGCAACTTCGCGAACCTGATGAACCAGGCATCCGGTCTCATCATGCTCGCGGCCGCGCTCATCTTCGTCATCCTGCTCGGCGAGATCGACCTCTCGGCGGCGGTGACCTACGGCGTCGCGATGTGCGCGTTCGTCGTGCTGAACAATCCGGCCGGGCCGGCGCTG
>JAGIAU010000263.1 GCA_017744755.1 Microbacteriaceae bacterium | reverse complement strand
GGCCGACACCGTGAACGGGCTGCCGCTGCGCAGGGCGGCGGCGATCACGCGGATGCCGTCGACGAGGGGCGCCTGCTCGGAGATGCGCACGTCGACCTCGACGGGGCGGTAGCGGAACACGTTGCGCTCCACTCCGAGGCCCGACTTGTCGGACACGACGCCGAACTCGCCCGTCCACGCCTGCTCGTCGGAGGCGGCCGCCCGCTGCAGCCAGTCGACCTCGACAGCGTCGAGGTCGGATGCCGCCGAGAGCAGCGCGGCGACCGACGGGGTCACCGCGGCACCTGCGGCCGCCGCGGGGAGCTCGGCGGGCGTCCAGTCACCGAGGCCGAACAGGTAGTTCGGTCCGCCGGCCTTGGCGCCTGCGCCGACGGCGGAGCGCTTCCAGCCGCCGAACGGCTGACGCTGCACGATCGCGCCGGTGATGCCGCGGTTGACGTAGAGGTTGCCGGCCTCGACGCGGTCGAGCCACGTGGCGACCTCGTCGGAGTCCAGCGAGTGCAGGCCGGCAGTGAGGCCGTAGTCCACGGCGTTCTGCAGGCGGATGGCCTCCTCGAGGTCCTTCGCGCGCATGATGCCGAGCACAGGACCGAAGAACTCGGTGAGGTGCGTGGTCGACCCGGCGGCGACGCCGGTCTTCACGCCGGGGGTCCACTGCGTGCCGTCGGCATCCAGCTTGCGAGGCTCGACCAGCCAGCGCTCGCCCTTGTCGAGGGTGGTGAGGGCCTTCAGCAGCTTGCCGTTCGCCGGCTCGATGATCGGGCCCATCTGGGTGGCGGGGTCGTCGGGAAGACCGACGCGCATCGACTGCACGGCGTCGACGAGCTGACGCTCGAAGCGCTTCGAGTCGGCGACCGAGCCCACGAGGATCGCGAGGGATGCCGCGGAGCACTTCTGCCCCGCGTGCCCGAACGCGCTGCGGGCCACGTCGGCGGCGGCGAGGTCGAGGTCGGCCGACGGGGTGACGATGATCGCGTTCTTGCCGCTCGTCTCGGCGAGCAGCGGCAGGTCCGACCGGAAGGAGCGGAACAGCTGCGCGGTCTCGTAGGCGCCGGTGAGGATCACCCGGTCGACCGCGGGGTTCGAGACGAGCGCGGTGCCCAGCTCGCGCGAGGTCAGGTCGACGAGGGCGAGCAGGTCGCGCGGAACGCCGGCGGCCCACAGCGCCTCGACCATCACGGCGCCGCAGCGCTGGGTGAGCTTGGCGGGCTTGATGATCGCGCTCGACCCGGACGCGAGCGCGGCGAGCACGCCGCCGGCGGGGATCGCGACGGGGAAGTTCCACGGCGGGGTCACGACGGTGACGGTCGACGGCACGAACTCGGCGCCGGAGACGGCCTCGAGGTCGAGCGCACGCTCGGCGTAGTAGTGCGCGAAGTCGATCGCCTCCGAGACCTCGGGGTCGGCCTCGGCGATCGTCTTCCCTGCCTCGTGCGCCATGATCTCGAGCAGCTGCCCGCGGCGGGCGGCGAGCTCGTCGCCGGCCCGGTGCAGCACGGCTGCGCGCTCGGATGCCGGCAGCGCCGCCCACTTCGCGGCGGCGGCGGTCGCGGCGGCGAACACGGCGTCCAGCTGGGCCGTCGTCTCGATGCGCGCGGCGGCGATGGCGCCCTGGCCGAGCGTGGAGCTCACGGAACGCTGCAGGATCTCGCGACCCCAGGCGCGGTTCGCGGCGAGCGCCGGATCGGTGTCCGCCTCGTTCGCGAAGCCGCTGGTGGCGGTCGCGGTCGCGGGGGCGCTGCGGTCCTGCGTGCGGTTGGCGGTCGGCGTGGAGGGGTCGCGCTCCAGTGCGGCGAGCGAGCGCTCGAAGCGATGGCGCTCGCGCTGCAGCAGCGACGGGTTCGACGACAGCTCGAACACCGCCGACATGAAGTTCTCCGAGCTGGCGTTCTCCTCCAGCCGGCGCACGAGGTAGGCG
>JAGIAU010000262.1 GCA_017744755.1 Microbacteriaceae bacterium | reverse complement strand
CGCGCGGCCTCACCTTCCAGGGTTCGCAGGTCTCCGCTCCTGACGCGCTCCCGCTGCTGTCGACCGGCAAGCTCGACGTGTTCTTCGGCCCCATCAGCGCCGGCGTGTTCAACGCGATCGGCGCCGGCACGGACCTCGCCATGGTCGCCCCGACCGGCACGTCCACGACGCTCTCGACGTGGTTCATCAGCACGGCGGCGCTCGGCGGGGAGGAGTACACCGGACCCGAGCAGTGGAAGGGCCAGACGGTCTACACCTCCACGGGCGCCGGATCGTACGTCCTGATCAGCCTCGCGCACATCCTCGAGGGCAGCGACGTCCAGCTGTCGGATCTCAAGATCACCGTCCTGCCTCCGGACGACGTCTCCGCGGCGCTCACCTCCGGCGCGCTCTTCGCGGGCATCCCGCCGAGCACGAAGCTGCAGAACGAGCTGCTCGAGGCAGGCGACGCCGTCCGCGGTCCGTCCGCCGTCTGGCCGGAGGGCATCTCGCCGTTCTTCATCTTCTTCGGCTCCTCGCTCCTGCACGACGACCCGGCGCTCGCGCAGACGATCCTCGACGCCTTCGTCGATCTCTACAAGAACGACCTGCAGGGCGACTACCAGACGGGCCCCATGGCCGACACCATCGCCAAGGTGCTCGACTAC
This sequence comes from Microbacteriaceae bacterium, assembly GCA_017744755.1. GTDB lineage: Bacteria > Actinomycetota > Actinomycetes > Actinomycetales > Microbacteriaceae > 73-13. The sequence continues at coordinate 1,276 of JAGIAU010000262.1, read as the reverse complement.
GAGGTCGCGGACCTCCCGACGCTCATCCCGCTCTCCTGGCCGGCCGACCTGTCCTTCCCCGAGGGCTGGGCGGAGAACGCCGAGAACGTCTGGCGCTCGCTGCCCGACGTGCTCAGCTACGACGGGTCGATCGCCGACAAGATCGTCGACCAGGCCCTCATCGATCAGTCGCTGAAGAACGTCGGCTAGCCCGACGCGGCGAGAGGGGCTTCCCCGCGGCCGGTGCGCCCGGCCGCGGGGAAGCCCCTGCTTCCGGCGGAACGAGGCCGCGGGACGAGGAATGGGATGGCGATGACGTCGCGGACGATCGCAAGGGACGAGGTCGCGCTCGCGATGCGCGCGAGCTCGCCGCTCTCCGCTCGCCGCCAGCGCGCGGTGACCGCCGTCCTCGCGTTCGCGAGCATCTGCGGCTCGTTCATGCAGACGCTCGTGCTGCCCGTCCAGGCGGCTCTGCCCGAGCTGCTGCACACGGGCCGCGAGGAGACGGCCTGGGTGATCACGGCGACGTCCCTCACCGGCGCGGTCGTCACGCCCATCGCCGGACGCATCGGCGACATGTTCGGCAAGCTGCGCGTCGTCATCGGACTGCTCGGCTTCATGGTGCTCGGCTCCGTCATCGCGGCGTTCAGCACCGAGATCGTCGGCCTCGTCATCGGCCGCTCGCTGCAGGGCTTCGTGCTCGGCATCGTCCCCGTCGCGATGTCGATCCTGCGGGACACCCTCCCGGCCGAGCGGATCAGCGGCGGCGTCGCCCTTGTCAGCGCGAGCGTGGGCATCGGCGCCGCGCTCGGCCTGCCGCTCAGCGCGACCATCATGACGGTCGCCGACTGGCACCTCATCTTCTGGCTCTCGGTCGGGCTCGGCGGGCTCTCGCTGCTGCTCGTCCTGCTCGTGGTCCCGCCCAGCACCGGCACCGTGCGCGGGCGGTTCGACGTGCCAGGGGCCGTCGGCCTCGCGGTCGGGCTCTCCGGCGTCCTCCTCGCGATCTCCTGGCTGCACGTCTGGGGCTGGACGTCTCCGCTCACGCTCGCCTTCGGCGGCGGCGGACTCCTCGTCCTCGTGCTCTGGGGCTGGTACGAGACCCGCGTCGCCTCCCCGATCGCCGACCTGCGCCTCATGGTCCGGCCGCGCGTGCTCCTCGCGAACCTCTGCTCGATGACGACCGGCTTCGCGTTCTTCTCCTGCATCGTCACCGTGCCGCAGATCCTCGAGCTGCCCGTCGGACTCGGCAGCGGACTCGGGCTCGACGTGCTCGCCTCCGCGGTCATCGTCATGC
>JAGIAU010000261.1 GCA_017744755.1 Microbacteriaceae bacterium | reverse complement strand
CGTCGACGACGCCGCGGAGATCGAGACGATCGAGGACGAGGAGCGCGCGATCATCCGCAGCGTGTTCGAGCTCGGCGAGACGGTCGCGCGCGAGCTCATGGTGCCGCGCACCGACATGGCGACGGTCGACGCGGACGCGAGCCTGGGGGAGGCCACGGCGACGTTCCTGCGCCGCGGCGTCTCCCGGATGCCGGTCATCGGCGAGGACGCCGACGAGGTCGTCGGCATCCTGCACCTGCGCGACATCGTCGGCCACGACCCGGCGGCCCCGGTGACGAGCCGCGCGCGCCCCGCCGTGTTCGTCCCCGAGTCCCAGAAGGCGGACGACCTGCTCCGCCAGATGCAGCGCGAGCGCTTCCACCTCGCGATGGTCGTCGACGAGTACGGCGGCATCGCCGGCCTCGTGACGATGGAGGACCTCATCGAGGAGCTCGTCGGCGAGATCTCCGACGAGTCCGACATCGACCCCTCCGAGGTCGTCGACCTCGGGGACGGCCGATACCGCGTCGCCGCGCGCTTCAACGTCGAGGACCTCGGCGAGCTCTTCGGCATCGAGCTCGCCGACGACGACGTCGACTCGGCCGGCGGCCTGCTCACGAAGGCGCTCGGCGAGCTGCCGCGCACCGGCTCGACGGTCACCGTCGCGGGCCTCCGCCTCACCGTCGACCGCATCGAGCGCCGCCGCGTCATGACGGTCATCGCCGAGCGCGACGAGGCGCTCGCGGCGGCCGAGGACGCGTTCCCGCCGATCAGGAGGTCCCGATGACCATGCGCTCCGGCTTCGTCTCCTTCGTCGGCCGCCCCAACGCGGGCAAGTCGACCCTGACGAACGCCCTCGTCGGCGAGAAGGTCGCGATCACCTCCGACAAGCCGCAGACCACCCGCCGCGCCATCCGCGGCATCCTGCACCGGCCCGACGGCCAGCTCGTCATCGTCGACACCCCCGGCATCCACCGCCCGCGCACCCTCCTGGGGGAGCGGCTGAACGATCTCGTCGAGGCGACCCTGTCCGATGTCGACGTCATCGCCTTCTGCGTCCCGGCGGACGAGAAGGTCGGGCCGGGCGACCGGTTCATCGTCGAGCAGCTTGAGCAGTACCCCCGGGCGAAGAAGGTCGCGATCGTCACGAAGACCGACAAGGTCCCGCGGCCGCGCGTCGCGGAGCAGCTGCTCGCCGTGTCGGAGCTGCGGGAGTGGGACGAGATCGTCCCGGTCTCGGCCCTGACCGAGGAGCAGCTCGACGTGCTCGCCGCGGCGCTCGTCGCGCTCATGCCCGAGGGGCCCGCGCTCTACCCGGAGGAGGCCGTCACCGACGAGTCGGTCGAGGACCGGATCGCCGAGCTCGTGCGCGAGGCGGCGCTCGCGGGCGCGCTCGAGGAGCTGCCGCACTCCATCGCCGTCACGGTCGACGAGATCGCCGAGCGAGAACGCCCTGGCTCCCTGAGCGAGCCTGGTTCCCTGAGCGAGCCGCAGGCGAGTCGAAGGGGCGAGTCGAAGGGGATCACCGACGTCTACGCGAACATCTGGGTCGAGCGCGACAGCCAGAAGGGCATCATCATCGGCAAGGGCGGCTCCCGGCTCAAGGAGATCGGCGCGAGCGCCCGCCCGGGCATCGAGGCGCTCCTCGGCACGAGGGTGTTCCTCTCCCTCCGCGTCAAGCTCGCGAAGGAGTGGCAGCGCGACCCGAAGCAGCTGGGCCGCCTCGGCTTCTGACAGGAGTATGCTGAACGTATGCGCACCGGCCTCCTCCTTCTTGGTCGCCGCGACGAGTCCTAGCCCGGGCCCACCTCGTCGCGGAGTCTGACGCGGCCTACCAAGACCTTCCAGACTCAGGAGCAAGACGTGAAGAACCACCAGCAGCCCTCGGCGATGCCGATCCACCGCTACAAGCCGTACCACCAGCAGTTCCGCGTCGAGCTGCCCGACCGCACCTGGCCCGACC
>JAGIAU010000260.1 GCA_017744755.1 Microbacteriaceae bacterium | reverse complement strand
TCGCCGAGGCGTTCCGCGACGACGGCCTCGACGCGGTGCTCATGATGGACTCGCTCACGCGTGTCGCCATGGCGCAGCGCGAGATCGGCCTCAGCGCCGGCGAACCCCCGGCCACGCGCGGCTATCCGCCGTCGACCTTCTCGGTGCTCGCCCGGCTGCTCGAGCGCGCCGGCACGGGGCGGGTCGGGTCGATCACCGGCCTGTACACGGTGCTCGTCGACGGCGACGACCACAACGAACCCATCGCCGACGCGGCCAGGGGCATCCTCGACGGCCACGTCGTGCTGGACAGGGACCTCGCCGTGCGCGGGCACTTCCCGGCGATCGACGTGCTCGGCTCGGTGTCGCGCGTCGTCTCCAAGGTCACCACGCCGGAGCAGCGCGGCGACGCGACGCGACTGCGCAGCGTGCTCGCCGCGCGACGCAGCGCGAACGACCTGATCGACATCGGCGCCTATCGCGAGGGTGCGAACCCGCTCGTCGATGCGGCGATCGCGCACGAGTCCTCGATCGCGGGCTTCCTGCGTCAGGACATGGACGACCTCACCGCGGCGGGCGATGCCTGGCATCGGCTCGCCGCTCTCACCAGCGAGTTCGGAGGACAGACGACATGACGACGTTCCCCCTGTCGGGACTGCTGCGGGTGCGCGGCGCGCAGGAGCGCGTGGCCGCCGAGCGTCTCTCGCGTGCCACTGCCGACCGCAACCGGGCCGAGCTGGCCGCGCAGGACGCGCAGGCAAGCCTGAACGACCTGCGGCCGCAGATCGACGACGCCCGCACGCTGATGGCGATGGCCGCCGCGCGCGCCGCCGGTCGCAGCGCTCTCAGCGACCTCCAGGCGCTGGCGGAGCTCCGCCGCGACGAGGAGGCCGACGCCAGGTCGGCGCACGTCGACGCCCGCCGCGAACTCAAGGGGCTCGAGCGCCTCGAGACGGGGCACCGGGTCGCGACGGCGCGTGCGGAGCTCGCGGCCGAGCAGTCGGCCATCGACGAGATCGCGGTCACCCGCACGGCCCGCGGCGAGGGGAGCGCGGCATGACCGGCATGGCGGACGCGCTCGCGCGTATCGACGCGATCGAGAACAGGATCGTGTCGCTCGATCCCACCGGTCGGGCGTCGGTCGCGCCGAGCTCGGCAGCGGACCCTGCGCAGTCCAGCGCGGCCGCGGCATCGTTCGCCGGCGTATTAGAGGCGGCGAAGACGGCCTCGGCGTCGGCGGCGGGAGCGGTGACGGGGGAGAGCCCGACATCGGACGCCTCCGGCGCGGAGCTCGTGTCGACGCTGCAGGCGCTCTTCTCCGCGAACGCGGGCGGCACAGGCGGCGCATCGTCGACTGCGGCGCTGCAGAAGCTCGCCGGGATGATCGGATGACCGCCGTGAACCTGCTCATCGCCCCGGCGTCCGCCCCTTCGGACGGTACCTCGGCCCGGCGCGCTGGTGGCGAGCAGGGCCTGCTCTTCGACGGCGCGCTGGCCCTGGCCGGCCGGATGCTCGACACCGCGGCGGGCGAGGGTGACGCGGGCGATGACGGCGCCCCGACGCCCTCCGGCGCGGACACCGCGCCCGCCGTCTCGGCCGACGCGTCGATGACAGGGGCGGCCGCTGCGGCCCTCCTCGGCTCCGGCATGCTGCTCCCGACCACGGTTGAGCCGCCGGCCGCGGATCCGTCGACGACGGCATCGTCTTCCGCCGCCGCTGCGCCCGGTGACGACGGCGTCGTCCGGCCGTCGGGCGACCTCAAGGCCCTCGCGCCCGTGGTCGAGCCCGCCACCTCCGTCGCACCGGTGGACGTCGCCGCACACGCAGCCGTGCCCCGGCAGGGCGCCTCCGCGACGGATCCCGTCGCCGCGTCGAACGGATCGACGCAGCCACGCCCCGACAGCGACGCCTCGCTCGCGGGCGCCGGTGCCGGCGCTCCGGCGTCGGGGGCCGTAGGCGTCGCGCGT
>JAGIAU010000025.1 GCA_017744755.1 Microbacteriaceae bacterium | reverse complement strand
GGCGTTGAGCGTGCCGATCATGTGATCCCTTCTTCTTCTTCAACCCATGCTCGAGATTCCGAAGCCCCGGCGCCCGATCATCGCGGTCGGATTCGGTCAGGTCGCCGGGATCCCGCCTCGACGGCCGCTTGCATCATTTCGCATAGCCGGACGCGACCCATCGGCTCGCGAAACCGGCGAACGCGCTCAGCCCGGGATGACCGGCACCAGCAGCGACGAGGCGTGCGCCGGCCCCCAGTGCACGGCGATGCGGCCGGGGGCCTCGGAGGTCCACAGCGAGGGGAACTGGCCCCACAGCGGATTCCGGGGCCGCAGCTGCCGGCCCGAGACGAGCAGCCGCAGCGACTCCCCCGCACGGAAGCGCGTCGCGGAGTCGTTCAGCGGGATCGCGAGCTCGACCGGCACGCCCGGAACGAGCGGTTCCACCTGATCGAGGGTGTGCACGGGCACGGCCGGGGTCGAGCGGGCCGGGTCGAGGCGGCGCAGCGAGGCACGCAGCATGCCGCTCGCCACGAGGTCGCGGCCGTAGCCGTAGGAGCCCTCGAAGTCGACGACCCGGCCGTCGCGGTCGAGCTTCTCGACGCCGGCGAACACGGTCGCGTCCGCGCCGCGCTCGACGGACACCCAGACGCCGAGCGCCATCGGCCCGCTCAGCTCCGTGTCGTCCTCGAAGCGGTACGTGAAGCCGGCCGCGCGCCGCCGCCCGGAGAAGGCGAGCGCGCCGGCCTCCGGCGCCTCCGCCGCGAGTCCGGCGGGGCCGAGTGCGAGCCGGGTCCATCGCGTCCTCGCGAGCGGCCACTCGGACTCCGCGCGCACCTCGGCGACCGCGTCGCCGCGCTCGCGGACCTCCAGTCGGACGGCCGGTGGCCGCGGCGCGTCCTCGCCCCGCACATGGCGATCCAGGAACGCGCGCTGGGCGGCGACCGCCTCCGGGCTGTAGAAGGACGCCCACTTGCCGCCGCGGTGCGTCCAGGCCACCCGCTCCGCCGAGGCGACGTGCTCGAACGCCCGCCAGGAGCCGCGGGAGTGCAGCGAGGCGTCGGAGAAGGACGCGCAGACGAGCATCGGCACGTCGATCCGGGCGAGGTCCGGGACCATCGCCTGCCACCAGGCGTCGCGCAGCGGATGGACGTTCCGTCCCTCGGTCGGCGACTCCGCGAGGCGGACGCCGCCGCGCCGCAGCATGGTGGTCCAGAGCACGGAGAACCCGCGCTCGCGCACCCCGCCCGGGGTGAACAGGTCGCGGTACGCGTCGGTGAACCCCTCCCACGGCACGATCGCCTTGAGCGCCGCCGGCTGCTCGGCCGCCGCCTGCCACTGCGAGATGGCGAGATAGGAGACGCCGAGCAGGCCGACCGCACCGGTCGACCAGGGCTGGGCGGCCGCCCACGCGATCGCGTCGGCGACGTCCTGCCCCTCCTGCGTGCTCATCAGCCGGGCTCGGCCGTCGGAGGCGCCGGCGCCGCGCAGGTCGAGCTCCACCTTCGCGTAGCCGAAGCCCGTCCAGGTCACCGGGTCCGGCGACTCCCAGGTCGTGAGCTCGGAGAACGCGAGCGGGCTCGCCTGGCGCATGATCCGGTACTGCGGCGATGGCCGCCAGCCCCGCCGGGTCCGCTTCGGAAAGGCGTCCTTGCCGTAGGGGTGGGCGCACAGGACGACCGGATGGCGGCGCTCGCCGGTGCCCGTCTCCTCGGGCCCCGCCGCCGGGAGGAAGACGTTCGCCCGCAGCACCGTCCCGTCCCGGGTCACGATCTCCTGATCGCGCAGGATCCGCAGGCCGGGCGGCGCCGCCGTCACGGTCACCGGCGGCCGCAGGATCCGCGCGATGCGCTGGCGTGCATAGGCGAGGCGCCCGGGGAGGGCCCAGGGGCGCAGCAGACGCGTTCCGGCGACGGTCACGTCGCCAAGCTACCGGTCGCCGCGCTCAGGGCGTTCCTCCTCGTAGCTCGTCCACCCCCGGTCGAGGATGCGGAACGCGGCGTCGAGCATGGCGGGTCCGTTCGGGCTGCCGTTGACGAGCTGCCAGATCTGGAGGACGAATCGCGCGTAGGCCCGGACCTCATCGCTCGGCTCGGCCTGGCCGAAGGCCTCTCCGATCGCCTCGGCGAGGGCGTCCTCGTATCGGGCCCACATCCTCGCCTCGTAGTCGGCGAGCGCCGGGGTCCGCCGGACGAGGTCGAAGAAGGTGCGGATGACCTCGTCGGCGTGCTCGCCCGCCAAGCGGACGGTGTCGTCGTACTCGCCGCGCAGATAGTCGTGGAGCGCCCGCGTCACGGTGACGCCCTCGGCTCGTCCGCGGACGGCGGCGACGATCCGCTCGCGCTGGTCGTCGGCCTCGTCGAAGACGAGCGCCTCCTTCTGCGGGAAGTGGGCGAACACCGTCGTCGGGGACACGTCGGCGGCGTCGGCGATCTCGCGGATGCTCACCTCGTCGTAGCCCCGCTCGATGAACATCCGGGTCGCGATGTCCGAGATCGCCTTGCGCGTCGCCGCCTTCTTGCGCTCGCGACGCCCGATCGGCTCCGGTCCGGTCATGTCCCCAATGCTACCGAAGTCGTTACAAAACTGTATTGAGTTCAAAACTGGTATTGATACAGTTAAGGTATGACTTCAGTGAATCCGATCGCGATGCCCGCGCGCGAGCAGCGCCGTGCCTGGCTCATGCTCATCGTCATCACGATCCTCACGACGGCCGGCATGACCGTCGTCCTCCCGGTGCTCCCCTTCGTCGTCCTGCGCTACGTCCCCGATCAGGGCAGCCTCGCCGTCTGGGTCGGCGTGCTCGAAGCGGTGAACGGACTCTGCGCGTTCCTCCTCGCCCCGTTCCTCGGCCGGCTCTCGGACCGCTTCGGGCGGCGGCCGGTCATCGTCGTCGCCGGCTTCGGCGCCGCGCTCGGCTTCGCGCTCTTCGGCATCGGCGGCTCGATCTGGGTGCTCCTGATCGGCCGGCTCATCCAGGGCGCCACCGCGGGCGATCTGCCCGCGCTCTTCGCCTATCTCGCCGACATCACCCCGCCCGAGCAGCGCGCGAAGCGCTTCGGCCTGCTCGGCGCCCTCTCCGGCATCGGCACGATGGTCGGCCCCGCGCTCGGCGGCCTGCTGGCGGCGGTGGACGTGGACCTCCCGGTCTTCGTCACGGCCGGCGTCGCGCTCGCCGTCGCCGTCCTGAGCATCTTCGCGCTGCCCGAGAGCCTCGCGCCCGAGCGCCGGATCGCACGGATCTCGATCGGCGACCTGCACCCGCTCAAGGTGTTCCGGGACGCCTTCGGCCGGAGGGAGCTCCGCGGCCTGCTCATCGCCTTCGGCCTGCTCGCCATCGCCTTCGGCATGTTCGTGAACAACTTCAGCGTCCTCGCGCTCGACTCGCTGCAGTGGAGCCCGACCGAGATCGGCCTCCTCATCGCCGTCGTCGGCGTCGTCGACATCGCGATCCAGGGCGGGCTGCTCGGCGTCCTGCTGCCGAGGATGGGCGAGCGCGGCGTCATCGTGAGCGGCATCGTCGCGCAGGCCTTCGGCCTCGCCGCCCTCGCCGTCGTCGGCTCCCTGCTCGCCCAGCCGTGGCTCTTCATCGTCGGCGCGCTCGTGCTCGCCGCCGGCCAGGGCGCAGCGCAGGCCGCGATGGACGGGGCGCTGTCGAACGCGGTCGGCGACGACGAGCAGGGCTGGGTCGCCGGCGCCGCGCAGTCCCTCAACGCCGCGATGAGCACCGTCGCCCCACTGCTCGCCGGCGCGCTCTACGCGGGCATCGCCCACTCGGCGCCGTACTGGATCGGCGCCGTGCTCATGATCGGCGCCGTGGTCGTGGTCGGCCGGGCCCGGTTCGCGAGCCCCTCGAAGCGCTCGCCGGAGGCCGAGACGGCCGCGATGCCCGTCGCCGTGCCGGAGGTGTGACGCCCGGGTCGCGGCCCCGGTGCCGGTGGTCAGCGGATCAGCGTCACCCCGGGCCGTCCCGCCCAGGCGCGATCGGCGGTGACGACCTCCGCGCCGAGGCGCTCGCCGAGCGCCAGGCAGAGGCGGTCGGCGAGGGAGAGCGAAGGCGCGGCGCGCCAGAGCTCGGCGGCTCGCTCGGCGTCGATCTGATCCACCGGCTCGACCTCGAGACCCATGCTCTGCAGAGCGGCGCCGGCCGTAGCCCAGTCAGCGCCGAGCGAACGCACCTTCTGCGCGACCTCCGACCAGTTCCCCGCGCCGCACCACGAGTCCTCATCGATCAGCGCGGCCGCCTCGATGCCGCCGCGCTCGCGGAACAGGACGGCGAGCAGCGCGCTCGAGTCGAACACTCTCACGAGGCGAGCTCCGCCCGCTCGCGTGCTCCCGCGGCCCGGCGCTCCTCGAGGAACTCGCCGACCACGTCCCGGTCGCCGGCTTGCACCCGCAGCAGGTCCAGCGCCTCATCGCGGGTCATCAGCAGCACGCCCTCCGGCTTCTCGACGGCGACGAGGACCGAGCCCTCGGTCCAGCCGCGGCGCTCACGGATCTCGGCGGGGACGATGATGCGGCCCTTGCTTCCCACTCGGACGGCGGTAGTGGCACTCATGTCGCAAAAGTACCACTTCCTGATCGGGGTGGGCCAGGGTCGATCAGCCCCTCCGGACCGCGTACACGAGCCGCGCGAACTGGCCGACCGCGTCGGCGGAGAGCAGCTCGAGCCGGTCCGGTCCGTAGGTGCGCGGCAGGAGCGGCGCGCCGCCGACGACGGCGGCCGGCGCGACCGAGACCGCGATGCGGTCGACGAGCCCGGCGTCGATGAACTGCCCGGCGGGGTCGCCGCCGCCGACGATCCAGATGTCGCCCTCTCCCGCCGTCGCTCGGATCTCGGAGAAGGTCTCCGAGACCGATCCGGAACGGAGCCGCACGTCCGCGCCCGCCGGGACGGGCAGCTCTCGCGAGGTGAAGACGAAGGTCGGCTTCGAGCCGTAGAGCGCGGGCCACTTCTCTGGCTGCGCGAGCAGGTCCTCGTGATCGAGCACCCACTGATAGGTCGCGGAGCCCTCCACGAGGACCGTCGCCCCGGTCGGCACGAGCTCCGTGGCCGCCTCGTCCGCGCCGGCCACGGAGAGGAGCCAGTCGAGCGAGCCCTGCTCGTCGGCGAGGAATCCGTTGAGCGTGGCGGCGGCGTCGTAGATCACGTGTCCCATGCGGGAAGGCTAGAGACGACCTCCGACATCCAGCGCCGCGAGGAGCGTGGCGAGCGGCGGCGGGATCCGGCACGGGTCGACGGCCTCGGCGAGGAGCGTCGCGTAGCGCAGCTTGTTGCCGCTCCGTCCGCTGAGGAAGCGGTGCAGCTGACCCTCCGGCGGCAGGTCGCGGATCGAGACCTGCCGCTGCATCCGCCGGAACGATGCCAGCTCGCCTTCTCGCTCGATGACGGCCTCGACGCCGTCGATCCCGAGCGCGCGGATGAACTCGGATTCGAGGTCCGGGTCGCAGACGAACACCTCGTCGAGCACCGTCTCGAAGTCACGGCGCTCGCCCGCGTCCACCAGGCCGAGCACGCGCTCGGACGAGAGTCCATCGAGCGCGCGGCGGATCCCCTTCGATCCGCCGAGCGGCACGATCCGCGGCACGGAACCGCCCAGCCGGAGGGCGAGCGTGCGCAGCGCGGCGGCGTCGCTCTCGCCTTCGACGAGCACCACGACCATGGCTCAGGACTAGCACACGATCGGGCGGCTCAGCCGACGCGGAGATCGGCTTGGAGGAGATCGGCGCGGGCATCGACCGCCTCGAGGCGAACCAGGTCCCCGGTCGCCTCGTCGCGCGGTGCTGAGCCGGCACCGCTCGGCGCGGAACGCGGGCGGGCGGGCGAATCGCGGATGCGATAGCGCGTTCCGACCCGCGTTCCGTGCATCCGCCCGCATTCCGCGCGGTCGGGACGTCTCAGACCCGCAGGGAGAACGCGCCCGCGAGGTACCCGCCGAGCTGGTCGAGGAGCTCCCCGGTGCCGTGCTCACGGCCGGCGGCGGCCTCGGGGCCGGGGCCGTGCACGCCGTCGAGGTGGACGCCCTGCTCGGTGTAGGTCAGGCGCGTCCCCTCCGCCGTCGGCTCGAAGAGGACGGTCGTGATCGAGGTCGAGGCGTGCGCGCCGTCGAGCCACATGTCGTAGGTCATGACGATGCGCTCCTGCTCGACGATGTCCGTGTACGTCGCCGCGAAGCGGCCGATCGGCGCGTCCGCGCCGAAGCGGCTGTCCTCGAGCGAGCGGCCGCCGACACGGAAGTCGTCGCTGCGGGACAGGATGATGAAGTCGTCGCTGCCGAACCACCGCGCCTTGACGGCCGGGTCCGCGAACGCCTCCCACACCCTGGCGACGGGGACGGGGTACTCGCGCTCGAGGACGAAGGTGGCGTGGATCTGGGTGATGCTCATGAACGTGCTCCTTCTGGACGTGCGAGATAGTCGCCGAGGCGGTCGAGCCGTTGCTCCTGCGGGCGCCGCTGGGCGACGATCCACCGGTTCGCGGGCACGAGCGCGTCAGGCTCGAGCTGATAGGTGCGGATGCGGCCGACCTTCTCCGAGGCGACGATGCCGGCCCGCTCGAGCACGCGGAGGTGCTCGACGATGGTGGGCATCGAGGCGTCGAAGAGCTCGGTCAGCTGCGTGACGGAGGCGGGCGAACGCACGAGGCGCTCCACGATTGCTCGCCGAGTCGGGTCGGACAGGGCGCGGAACACCTCGTCCAGCTCCGAATGCTTAGTCACATGACTAAGTATTCGCGCCGACGACCGCACTGTCAAGCCCGCCCGCCGCGACCGGCGCGCTGCTCGCGGATGAGGAGCCTCAGCGGCGGCGCACCGGCTCCGGCTCGAGCAGGCCGCGCTGGTGCAGCGCGATATAGAGGTCGGCGCTGTGCCGCGGGTCGGACACGTTGCGGCCGGTGAGCTCCTCGAGGCGGGCGAACCGGCGGATGATCGTGTTCCGGTGGTAGTGCAGGCGCTCCGCCGTCGCGGTCGTCGAGCCGTGCTCGCGGAACCAGGCCACGAGCGGCTCGAGCAGCAGCTCGCGCTCCTCCTCGTCGAGGGCGTCGATCGGGGTGAGGGCGTCGACGAGCCGGCGCGTCTGCGTCGCGTCGCCGGCCGCCTGTCCGAGCGCGGCCTTGGTCGCGAGGTAGCCGTTCGTCGCCGTCGTGGAGTCGCGGTCGATCGTCGCCCACAGCCGGCGCGCGATCTCCGGGAGCTCGGCGGGATCGTCGTCCGCCGAGTTCGCGACGATGAACTCCCACAGCACGAGCCCGGCGATCCGGTAGCCGTGCAGGATCGACTCGATCGGCAGCGCCGTCTCGGTCGCCTTGACGATGCCGACCTGCTCGGGCGGGACCAGGTCGTCGCCGCGGCCCGCGAGCGTGTTCACGATCGACTCGCAGTTGGCGCGGACGAGCGGGCCGAGGACGAGGATCGTCTCCAGGTCGACCTGGTAGCTGAGCTCGCCCTCGACGATGCGCGCGGTCAGCTCGGCCGACACCTCCTCGAGGTGCGACTCCAGAAATCGGATTCCCGAGCCCACGGCAACAACGTAGCGAGGTTTGGCGCATTTGTGTGCAGTTGCACCGGTGCGGAAATGCGAAATCGGCGGAAGATCGATTGCGGGGGATGCGCCGCCCACGCGCATCCCCCTTCAACAGCAGTGAGGACCTCATGAGCATCGTCGCGCACCCCGTCGCATCGCCCTCGGCGACGGCTGAGCCGGCCGGACCCGAATCCGCGGCCGGGCTCCCGACGATGCTCGGACAGCTCCGCGCCGGCACCGGGCGCTGGGGGGCGCCCGTCGTCGCCTGGCGCGGAGCTCTCCTCGCCGCGTAGCATCGCTCGCCCCTCCGGGCGGCGTCGAGCGCCGCGGGCCGTCGTGGCCAGGCGCCTCAGCCGAACTGCTCGGAGGCGCCGCTCAGGCGGATCCGCCACTCCTCGAACGTGCGCCAGCCCATCCGCTCGTACAGCGGATACCCCGCCTCCGTCGCGCCGAGCAGTCCGGTGCGCGCGCCCGCGGCGGCGGCGTGCGCCTCCACGGCCGCCAGGAGCGCCCGGCCATGGCCGCGCCGGGCGTGCTGCGGCGGCGTCGACATGCACCAGACCGACATGGCGTCCCCGGCGAGGGCGAGGTGCGAGGCGACGAACGACACCGGCGCCCCGTCAACCTCGAGCACCCAGCCGCGCATCGCGACGTCCGGGTCGGCGATGTTCGCCGCGAAGAAGCGGGCGACCTCGTCCTCGATCCCGTAGGCGTCGGCGATGAGCCGGGTCGCGAGCGCCGTCTCGTCGGCGCCGAGCGGGCGGACGCGAGGGTCCGGGGCGGCGTCCTCGCGGGCCGAGCCGAGCTCGCGCGCCATGATCGGCATGCCGCCGACGTCCGCCCAGCCCTCCCCGAGGCCGTCGCCGAACGGCACGGCGTCGCCCGCGAGCATGAGCAGCGCCGGGACGTCCTGCGCACCGATGAGCCCGACGACCTCGTCGAGCGCCGCCGGGTCGGCCTCGTGGACGAGCGCCATGTTCGCGTCGGCGGCCGCCAGCGACGACAGGATCAGCCACCAGCCCGGCTCGCTCCGCGCCACGACGCCCGGTCCGCGGAAGTCCGCGAAGGCCTCGCCCATCCGCCGCCGGACGGTGGCCGCATCGATCACTCGGGGCGGTCCGGCCGGCCGGCGTCGTCGGTGCGCTCGACCCGCTCCGACTGCTCGGCGGCGGCGCGGGCCAGGTCGGCGGCCAGGTCGGCGCCGAAGGTCGCCTCCCACTGCCGGCGCTCCTGGGCGCGCCGCAGACGTGCCTGCCGACGGCTGCTCAGGATCGTGATCACGACGAAGAACACGACAATGGCGGGAATAAGCCACACCATATTCGCGAGAAACCAATCGGTGGCATTGGTGAGGAAATCAGGGTCCACGGCAGGATGCTAGAACGATCCGGGCGGGTTTGCTGAGATGTCAAGGGGTCGTGGGCGAGCGGGGGAGCGTTCTACCGTCGCGGCATGACCGACGTCACGATCTTCGCGCCGTCCCCCATCCTCACGGTCACCGTGGAGGACCATCCCGCGGGGGACGAGATCCACGTCCACGCCGGCGGGCAGGGCGTCTGGCAGGCGCGGATGCTGCGCCGGCTCGGCAGCACCGTCACGATGTGCTGCGTCCTCTCGGGCGAGACCGGGGCGGTGCTCCGGCACCTGCTGGAGGACGAGGGCGTGACGGTCGACGCGATCGAACGCGCTGGGCGCGGCGCCGCCTATCTGCACGACCGGCGCAGCGGCGAGCGGCGGTCCGTCGCGGAGGAGCCGGGGGAGCCGCTCGGACGGCACGATCTGGACGAGCTGTACGGCCGCGTGCTGCGCTCCGCGCTCGACTCGAGCGTCACGATCCTGAGCGGGCCGGCCGATGCGTCGGCGCTGCCGCCGGACACCTACCGGCGGCTCGCCGCGGACCTCCGCGCGGCGGGGACTGCCGTCGCGGCCGATCTCGCGGGCGAGCGGCTCGTGGCCGCGGTCGACGGCGGCTTGCGCCTGCTCAAGGTGAGCGACGAGGAGCTGCTCGCGGACGGGCTGCTCGGGACGGGACGCGCGCGGTCGGAGGGCGACGAGCGCCCCGAGGTCGGCGCGGTCGCCGCGGCGATGCGCGCGCTCCGCGACCGCGGGGCCCAGACCGTCATCGTGACGCGCTCGAGCGAGCCGCTGCTGCTGCTCGACGAGCAGGGACTCGTCGAGGTCGCGCCGCCGAAGCTCGAGGCGGCCGACCCGCGCGGGGCGGGCGACTCGCTCTTCGCGGGCACCGTGAGCGGCCTCGCCCGCGGCGAGTCGATCCGGCAGGCGGTGACGCTCGGCGCTGCGGCCGGCGCGCTCAACGTGACGCGGCACGGCCTCGGCAGCGGCGACGCGGAGGCGGTGGAGCGGCTGCGCAGGACGGTCGCGGTGCGGGAGCTCGTGGACGCCGCGGGCTCGCCCGGACCGGGCGTGGCCGCCCCGCCGCCGCCATCCGGGTTCCCGCCGGCCGACCGGCCCGTGAGCGGCCGCGTCAGCCCCGAGGGGCTCGCGTCGCTCGCTGTGCCGGCGACCGGGCCCGTGCCGGTGACCGGCCCCGCGCCGCTCGTCGGCGAGCCGGAGCCGGAGCCCGCGCCGTGACCCGCGCGCTCATCACGAACGACGACGGCATCGACGCGCCCGGCCTCCGTGCGCTCGCGCTCGCGGCGGTGGACGCGGGCTACGACGTGTTCGTGGCGGCGCCGCGGCGGCAGTCGAGCGGATCGAGCGCGTCGATCATCGCCGAGGAGGCCGACGGCAGGATCGCCGTGGACCCGCGCTCGGTCGACGGCCTCGACGGCGTGCCGGCCTTCGCGGTGCACGGCGGCCCGGGGCTCATCGCGCTCATCGCCGCGCGCGGCGCCTTCGGCGCACCGCCCGATCTCGTGCTGTCCGGCGTCAATCACGGCGCGAACGTCGGCCGCGCCATCCTCCACTCCGGCACCGTCGGGGCCGCGCTGACCGGCGGCATGAACGGTGCTCGCGGCATGGCCGTCTCGCTCGACGCGGGGCTGCGTCCCCTCGAGCTGCACTGGGAGGAGGCCGCGGCTGCCGCGCTCGCGCTCGCCCCGCAGCTCCTCGACCGACCGCCCGGCACGGTGCTCAACGTGAACGTCCCCAACACGCCCTCGCCTCGCGGCGTCGTCGAGGCGAGGCTCGCCCCGTTCGGCATCGTGCAGACGACGCTGACCGAGGAGGAGGAGCACTACATCCGGCTCGCCGTCGAGGACCTGCCGTCGAGCCCGGAGCCCGGCACCGACGCCGCCTATCTCGCGGACGGCTGGATCACCGTCACGGGCGTCGCGTCGGTGACGGACGTCCGCCTGGGCGTCGTGGAGGAGGTCCGAGGAGGCTGGAACGTGCTGCGCGATCGCGCGTTCTCCGGCCGCGGCGGCTAGTGTCCCCGCCCGGGCGCCTCGGCGGCTACTGCCGCTCGAGGGTGCCGATCTGCGCGCCGTCCAGGTCGAAGACGTGCATCGTCGAGCCGTCGACGGTCGCCGTGCCGAGGTTCCCCAGCCAGTCGTCGACGCCCTCGCAGTACATCTCGGTTCGCGCCACCCCGACGAACTCGACGTCGGCGCCCCGCTGCTCCCAGCGGCCGCCGAGCGAGTTGCATCCGTCCGTGCCGTGCAGCGTCCCGTCGGCCAGCAGCTCCAGCTGCGGCTCGCCCCGGCCGCCTGGCCCCCAGGTCCCGGCGCTCGAGGCCGTCCCCCCGGGTCCGCCCGGGAACGGACCCGCCGGCGCGCAGCCGGCGAGGGCGGCCGCGACGAGGAGCGCCGCACCGGATGCGGCGAAGGCGAATCGGCCGGTCCGCGTCACGGCTGCCGCTCCAGCGTGCCGATCTCGGCGCCCGAGTCGTCGAGGATGACGAGCGAGGAGCCTTCGACGCGGCCCGTGCGCATGCCCTCGAGCCAGGTGTCGACGCCCTCGCAGTGCATTCTCGTCTGCGCGATGACGTCCCCGAAGTCGACGGCGTCGCCGTCGGACGTCCAGGAGCCGACGAGCCGGTTGCAGCCGTCCGTGCCCCAGAACTGGCCGCTCTCGTGCAGGTCGAGCTGCGGCGCCTCGGGAGCGGTCTCGCCCCAGACGCCGATCGGGCCGGTGGCGGCCGCGCCGCCCGGAGTCGAGCTCGCGGGGGCGCAGCCCGCGAGGAGGGTGCTGACGGCGAGCAGCGCGACGGCGCTCGCCACGATGTTCCGGGTGGCGGTCATGCCACGCATTCTGCCCGCAGAACGCGCCTCGCGGGAGCCCCCGGATGCGTTCGCGTGACGATGCGCAGGAAACTCCGAGCCCCTGCGGGGTCGCTCCGGGGTCGTTCGGGCCTACCCTGGCCCGGATCGGGATCGCGCGGTGCGAGGAGGACGGGATGCAGGACGAGAGGCTGCCGGAGTCCGGCGAGGAGCCGGCGGCGGACGAGCAGGACCGCATCGACGCCGAGGCGGAGGAGGCCGAGTTCGAGGCGGAGGCCCGCGAGCAGCTCGTGGAGGGCGGCGCCGACCCCGGCGACTTCTTCCCGTCGGTGCCGCACCCGTTCTGAGCGGATCGCGCGCGGCCGCACCGGCCCGAGCGGCTCCGCCGACGAACGGAGCGGCCGGCAGGCCGTGGCGCGCGTCCGCACGCCGCAGCCGCCGACCGCCCCGCCCGGTCGTGCAGTCGGCTCAGACGGTCTCGTCGACGATCTCCGCGATGGGCGCGTTCTTCCTGATCGACTCGATGCCGTTCTCGGCCGACGCCTTCGCCTTGTAGGTCTCGGACTGGGCGATGATCTCGCCGTTGCCGGCCTTGAGCACGAACTTGTACTCGCCGTTGGCGGCCTTGCTGATGACGAACTTCGGGTTGGCCATGGGGGATCTCCTTCGGATGATGGCGCTTCGCACCCTAGTACGCGCCGCCCGCGGGCAGAAGGGCTCAGGCGCGGCGGCGCGGCGGCGGGAGGCGCCCGAGCAGCGACCTCGGCGCGAAGCGCGCGAGAAGGCGGATCCCGGGCGGCGCCGCCGCCGTGACGGAGCGGATGACTCCGATCGTGAGCTCGGCCAGGTCCTCGCGACCCCCGGTCGAGCCCGGCGGGCCGAACGCACTGCGCTCGACCTCGAGCAGCAGCGCCTCGAGGACCTCGCGCGGCGCGGACCCGGGGTGCAGTCTCGAGGCGACGGCGAGGCGGTCGGCGAACGCCCTCGGCGTCTCGGCCGGTTCCGGCGCGATCCCGAGATCCCGCGCGGTGTCCGTCACCTCGGTCCAGGCGAGCGCCGGTCCGGCACGGCGCGGGGCGCCGGAGCCGGGGCTCGTCCGGAGCGCTCCGACCCGCCGCCGTCGACGGAGCGCGCGCCAGGTCGCCGGCGCGAGCAGCACGAGCGCGGCGGCGACGATGCCGCCGAGCCACCAGAGCAGGCGCGTGGTGCCGGCCGCGCGCACGGCGGCCGGCGTGGGCGCGTCGTCGTCGACGTCGCGCGGGCCGCGGGTCGAGGTCGGCCGCGGCGTGGCGGTGGGCGCCGGGCTCGCCGTCGGCTGCGGGGTCTCGACGGCGTCGCGCGCGTAGGCGGGCGGGGAGCCGCGGCCGACCGTCGGCTCGTAGGCGAGCCAGCCGGCGCCGCGGATGTAGAGCTGCGGCCAGGCGTGCAGCTCCTGGTTCGACACCGAGTAGACCTCGCCGCCCGCCGGATCGTCGACCGACTCGCCCGGCAGGTAGCCGATCGCGATGCGGGCCGGGATGCCGAGCGAGCGGGCCATCACCGTCATCGCCGCGGCGAAGTGGATGCAGTACCCGGACTTCCGCTCGAGGAAGCTCGCGACGACCTCCATGCCGTCGTCCGTCGCGGCGTCGGGCGTCGTCGTCGTGTAGGTGAACCCGCCGTCGTAGCGCAGCCAGTCCTGCAGCATCCGCGCCGCCTCGAAGTCGGAGCGCGCGTCCCGCGTCACCTCGAGCGCCGTATCGAGGACGATGTCAGGCGTGCCGGCCGGGACCTCGGCATCGGCGACCGCCTCGATCGGGATGGCGGAGGGGCCGAGGTCGGCCGGCGTCGGCGTCGTCGCATAGCTGGTGACGCGGTACGTCTGCCCCGGCAGGCCGGCGCCGTCGATGCGGAGCGAGTAGTCGTTCGACGCGGAGGTCCATTCGCCCGCGCCGCCCTCGACGCGCAGCGCCGGGTAGGGCGCCGGGGCCCAGTCCGCGTTGAGCCGGGTGATCTCGACGTCGACGGTCACCGGCGCGATCGCGCCGCCGTAGCCCGGCGGGATGGGCGCGGTCCGCGCGGGCGCGTTCGCCATCGGGATCTCGCGGACATCGCGATGCACCCACGTCGTGCCGTCGTAGTCCTCGAGCGTCGCGAGCTGCAGATACGGCACCGGGGTCGTGTCGGTCCGGTAGCGCAGGACCTCCGCGTCGCTCGCCTCGCGCAGGTCGCGGGCGAGGTCGACGAGGGAGGACGCGCGTGCCCCGCCATCGAACCACGTGCCCTTCCACCACCGCTGCTCGAGCCCTGGCGTGACGACGGTCAGCCCGAGGGCGAGCACGGTCGCCGCGGCGATCACCACCGGACCGGCCGGTCCGCGCGATCGACCGCGGAGCCACCCGTCCGCCCAGAGCACGAGCAGGTAGGCGACGGCGAGGAAGGCGAGCGACGCCAGGTCGATCCCGAGGGGGTGGAAGAACGCCCGGACGGCGACCACGGCGAAGAGCGGCACGGCGACGAGCGCGGGCGCCGTCGCGCCGAGCAGGTCGAGCAGGACCGCGATGACCCCGCCGGTCGCGACGATGATGAACAGGATCTCGGCGACCGCGGTCGCCGGCACCGAGTCGCGCGCGATCGCCACGACGGCGGTGTCGACCAGCTCGGCGAGCCGTTCGCCGCCCTCACGGCTCGGGGCGACGCCGAACGCCGCCGCGAGGACGACGGCGTACACCGGCAGGTCGACGAGCGAGGCGAGCACGCGCGGCACTCCGAGCGTGCGGAGCACGGCGGGGACGACGAGCAGCAGCGTGCCGAAGCCGACGAGCTGCCACCACCAGCCGCCGCCGTCGAAGAGCCCGGCGAGGCCCGCGCTCGCGGCGAGCAGGGCGACGAGGAAGTCGAGATCGGCGACGCCAGCGAAATCCTCGAGCGTCAGGCGCGCCGGCCGGCGCTCGCCGAGCAGCAGGTCGACAAGAT